>CAJUGU010000001.1 GCA_910586105.1 uncultured Eubacteriales bacterium
CGGGGATGTCGGCTTTGCCGGCATCCCCGCCCCGGTACAGCTGTACCGGGGCGGGGTCGGATACATACGGATGCATGACGCGCATTTGCAGCGCCGTCTGATAGGATTCCCCCAGCCCGGTGATATGGGGGACCTGCGCCCCCGCAAAAAGGGTAACGGGAGACTGCAGCGCCGCCTGGATCTGCTGCTGGAGGCCGCACAGGAAGCTGTATTCGTTTTTCTCCTGTGCCATACCGCGGCAGAAAATCAGCCCGACCTCTTCCCCTTCGCCGGGCGGGACATCCAGCAGATGGTTCGCCCAGCCGCCAAGCAGCCCCCGGCAGACTGCGGCCAACTCCCGCTGGAATGCCTTCCCTTCCCTGACCGGCTCCGGGGCGGCCCGGCCTGCCTGTCGGGCTATGGAGATATACCGAATGCCGCCGGTCAGCCTCAGTTGGGATTCCACAAAGGATACCGTTTTATCATCATGTTGTTCCTGAAGCATTGCCAGCAGGTTTTGCGCCAGATAGGCGCTGCTGTATACCTCCTCCCGTCTCCTGCCCTCACTGCTCCGGTCGCAGCTGGCCCGGACCTTTTCCAGCAGACCGGCCAGCTGGTCGGTCATGACCGGCTTGAGCAGATAGTCCATGCAGTCGAAGCGCAGCGCCTGGCGGGCGTACTCAAAGTCGCTGTATCCGCTGAGAATGACGAAATGAGCGTCGGAAATCTTGTCCCGCCGCAGAGTTTCTACCAGCTCCAGCCCGTCCATCACCGGCATTTGGATGTCTGCAATAATCAGGTCGACCGGATGCTTTTTCAGGAATGAAAGCGCCTGTTTCCCGTTGGAGGCGGTGCCCGCAATGGTGAACCCCAGTGCGTTCCAGTCCACCAGCACAGACAGCCCTTTGGCGATAAACGGTTCATCATCCACCAGCAGTACTTTCAGAAGGCCGCTGTTTTCCATCTGTATGCCCCTCCTCCAAAATGATCGTAATGGTAGTGCCTATACCTGCTTCGCTTTCCACCGCAAAGCGGACGCCGCCGCTGGCAGTCCTTTTCAGCCGAAGGCAGGCGTTGATAATGCCTACGTGGTTCCGTCCCTTCAGCATTTCGATGCTGGCGCGGTTCATCTCTTCCTGCATCGCCTGCTGTTGTTCCTCCGCCATCCCAATTCCGGTATCCTCTACCTCCAACAGGGCAGCTCCTCTCTGCTGCCGGACCCGGACAAAAATCCAACCGTGGTTCCCTTTTTTGGATATCCCATGGACACAGGAATTTTCAACAAAGGTCAGCAGGGACAGCTTCGGGATTTGCAGCTCCCCACAGCCGGGCTGTGCGTCGATACGGTAGGAAAAGCGCTCCCCCAGCCGATATCGCTGGAGCTGTAAATACGCTTCCACACAGCGCAGCTCTTCCCGCAGCGGGATGACATCCGCGCCCCAATCCACATACTGCCGTTCGATATAGGCCAGCATCCCGATCATTTCGGCTGTTTTTTTCTCCTCACGCAAAAGGCTCTGCATCCGGATGCTCTCCAGAAGGTTAAACAGAAAATGTGGGTTGATCTGGCTGCGCAGGGCCAGCAGTTCCGCCTGTTGGCGCGCCAAATCGGTTTCCTGCTCCCGCAGGCGGCTTTTATATACCGTTTCTATGAGCTGGTTTGTGCGCTGTGCCATCTCATTATAGGTGTCCATCAGCATCCCAATCTCATCTTGTCCCTGAACCGGTTCCAATAATGGCATAATCCCGTTATCCGCATTGCGTACTGCGGCGGTAAGCGCTTGAAGCCGCTCGATAAAAGAACGGTTGATCCAGGAGAGGAATACGCTGGGCAGCAACAGATTCAGAAGGCTGAGCAGCAGCAGGGGCAGCCAATTCTGGCCGAAAAACCGTCCCATATCCATGCTTCGGTCAATGGCATAAATATCCATCTCACAGCCGTACAGGTTCAGTGTTTTTATGCCGCTGCTTTTCCGGATCAGATCGAGAGGGATTTCCTCAAAGGGGGCGCTAAGGTCGGCGGGGAGCACATTGGAACATACCAGCAGCCCATCCATGCAGATATAGATATCCGCATCGTAATGAGCCGCACGGAGGTCTTGCTCCATACGCGAATAGCTGATATCTACTTTCACCACTTTCTCCACGGTATCGCGCAGATAATAGTTCATCTGCCGGACGATCAAAATCTGGCGGCGATTGGCGGCGCTGACGGTATGGCTGTCATCATAGTTGGTGAGCAGCAGGACATTCTGCCCGGAACGCTCCAGTGCCTGATACCATGCCTGCTGGCGATCCAGACGATGGAAATAGCCCCCGTTCAGGATGGAGTCGTTTTCGGCACAGATAGTAATGGCGAATCTTCCGCCCTGCATGAAGTTGACGTGCAGGAAGTCTGTCAACAGCCTGTAATCGTTATAGTAATCCAGCGGGGTCTGGAAATCCGTATTCAGGAAGCTGTTGATGTTTTTGTTAAGATAAACATTCCGTGCGGTTCCCGCAGCGTCCTCAACTGTGCTGGTCAGATAATACCCTGCTGCATTCAGTGCGTCACGGCGAACAGAATCTTTTTGATATCCGACCAGCATCCAGAGCACAAAAGTGTCTGTAAGCAGCAGTGGGATCAGGACGCAGAAGATAAACAACCCAACCATTTTCCTTCCAATCGGGATATCATTCAATTTGGCGATCGCCCAGTGATTTGATGTCCTTTTGGGGAAGACCATATTTCGCCTCCTTTCCTTCAGATGCAGTCAAAATACTGAATAATTATAGATTTGCAAACGGATGATCTGGCGTCGTCTGCGCAGACAAACTGGAGAAAGCAGTAAACACATATAAATTCCGGCGGAACAGGGTATTTCTGTTCCGCCGGAATGTTTGCCGCATTAGGCCCAGGGGTTCTCTGTAGGATATGGGAGCGCCTTGGGCTGGTTGTAAGCGATGTCCTGAACACCCAGGAACTGAAAGACCTCGAACAATGCCTTGCCAAAGTGTCCGAAAGCTACCGCCCCATGGTGGGGATAACGCTTCTGGATGAGGACATGACGGTAGAACCGGCCCATTTCAGGAATGGCGAACACACCGATGCCGCCGAAGGAGCGGGTAGCTACTGGCAACACCTCGCCCTGGGCAATGTAGGCCCGGAGCTGTCCTTCACTGTCACACTGGAGACGGTAGAACGTAATGTCGCTGGGCGCGATGTCGCCCTCCAGGGTGCCGCGGGTGAAGTCGGGATCAGAGTCCTTGGGCTCCAGCAGCCGATGCTGGATGAGCTGGTACTTCACCGCCCGCTCGGAGCACAGCTTACACGCAGGCGTGTTTCCGCAGTGAAAGCCCATAAAAGTGTCGGTAAGCTGATAGTCGAACCTGCCTTTGATATCCTCTTCATAAAGGGAAGCGGGGACGGAGTTGTTGATATCCAGCAGGGTCACCGTATCGCCGGAGACGCACATGCCGATATACTCGGACAGAGCGCCATAAATGTCAACCTCGCAGGAAACCGGGACGCCACGGCTGACCAGGCGGGAATTGACATAGCAGGGTTCAAACCCGAACGCTTCCGGGAAAGCAGGCCAGCACTTGTCTGCAAACGCTACATACTGCCGGGAACCCTTGTGCGCTTCTGCCCAGTCCAGCAGGGTAAGCTCCAGCTGCGCCATGCGCTCGTTCATTTCCGGGTAGTAGTGTCCCTCGCCCATTTCCTTTGCCATGTCCGCGCAGATATCCGGAATGCGGGGATCGCTGGCGTGCGCCTTGTAGGCGACTAACAAATCCAGCTCGGAGTTTTCCTCTACTTCCACGCCGATATCATACAGCCCCTTGATGGGTGCATTGCAAGCAAAGAAGTCCTGGGGACGGGGGCCGAACGTGATGATTTTCAGCTGGCTTAAACCGATGAGCGCGCAGGCAATGGGCTTGAATTCGCGGATCATCTTCGCGATTTCCCCAGCCGTGCCCACGGGGTACTCGGGGATAAACGCTTTCAAGTGCCGCATACCCAGGTTATAGGAGCAGTTGAGCATACCGCAGTAGGCGTCGCCCCGGCCGTTGATTAAATCGCCGTCCCCTTCAGCGGCGGCAACATACATGCAGGGGCCGTCGAAATGTTTGGCAATGAGCGTTTCCGGGGTCTCGGGGCCGAAGTTGCCCAGAAAAACAACCAGAGCATTGCACCCGGCTTCTTTCGCTTCGGCGACTGCCTTCAGCATGTCCTTCTCGTTCTCCACAGTGGTTTTGCACTCCCAGAGATCCAGCCCGTCCTCCTTGCAGGCCGCCACGACAGCGGCGCGACGGCGCTCGGAAAGGTCAATGATAAAACAGTCACGGGATACGGCAATAATGCCCAGTTTCACATTGGGGATGTTGGTCAGCATAGATGATTCCTCCTTAAATATCGTCATAAATATCAATATTTTTGCCGCTAAGGCCCACATAGGCGCCCTGCGCAGCTTCGTCGCTGTCAGGGTGGGCCAGCAGCCACTTGTTACAGGCCCAGAGAGTTCTGTCCTCATCGTTCACCGGGGTAATCTCCGGCTTGGGGCCGTTGGTGCCCTGCGGCAGGACGATCAGTACCTTGAACCCCTTGCCCCGCTTTGCTGAACAGGGAGCGTAATGTAATGTGGTGGCGTATACCTCTATCAGTGCCCCGGCAGGAGCCCGGAACGCTTTCACTTTTGCCGTGTCCAGCTGTCCGTCAACCATTTCATCCTCCCTAGCCACCAAAAGGATAAAGTCTTCGGTGCCGCAGTTGAGCTCGCTGTCCCGGTGATATTCCAGGCAGTTGAGCCTGGTGTTGTGGCCGTTACAAAAGCCCAACTGAACGGGCATCCCACCGTAGGCATTGGCGGAAATCTGCCCGGCAATCGGCAGGGCCTCCAGCTCGGGTCGTGAGGGGACATACTCCACACCTTCCGGCAGGGGAGTGGACGACTCCAGGACTTTCAGCAGTTCATGGGTGTCATAACCCGGAAGCACCTTGCCGTATGGGGCAAAGGCGGGCTCGTTCACAGAATAAATTTTCATTGTTTCACCTGTTTCTTACGCGTCCTCGATACAAAGGGATGCAAATAAATCTTTCATTGCGGGATAAATCTTCCGGAATTGCTGATAACGATCCTCATACAGGGCCGCAAGCGCAGGCTCGGGAGAAACCGTACCAGCTGTCCGCACCAACTGTCCGCAGGCAGCTTCGACGGTCGGATATTGCCCGCAGGCCACCATTGCCAGCATTGCGCCACCCATACCGGGTCCCTGTTCTGATTCCAGCTCATCCAGCCGGATATTCAATACGTTAGCCAGAATCCGCTTCCACAGCGCGCTCTTTGCCCCGCCGCCGCAGATGCGCGAGCTTGTAATCCGAATGCCAAGGCCCTTAGCAACCTCAAAACTGTCACGTATCGCAAATGCAACACCCTCCATCACCGCTTGCAGCATATCCGCCCGCGTGGTATCCATCGTGATGCCGGTAAACGTACCGCGTGCGCAGACATCGTTGATCGGGCTGCGTTCCCCCATCAGATATGGAAGAAAATATACATGGTTCCGGCCCAGTTTCCCGTGGCCGATCTGCGCCTGCTCCCGCCCGTAATCCGAAACGCCCAGAATGTCATCCATCCACCACATATTACAGCTGGCGGCAGAAAGCATACAGCCCATCAAGTGATATTTGCCATCCGCATGTGCAAAAGCGTGCAATGCATTATTCGGATCAACCCCGAATCGTTCCGATGAAATGAAGATCGTACCCGATGTGCCGAGGGAAATATTGCAGGCGCCGTTTCCGACTGTACCAGTACCGACTGCCGCAGCGGCGTTGTCTCCCGCCCCTGCACAGACCTTCACCGATCCCTTGAGGCCAAGCTGCTGTGCCGTTTCTGGCAGAAGCATCCCGATCGGCTCATAACTCTCAAACAGCCGGGGCATCTGTGACTCTTCGACGCCGCAGACTGACAGCATTTCCTGTGACCAGCATTTATGTTCCACATCCAGCAGAAGCATCCCGCTTGCGTCCGAATAGTCGGTGGCGTGCACACCGGTCAGAAGATAATTGATATAGTCTTTGGGCAGCATGATTTTGGCAATGCGGGCGAACAACTCCGGCTCGTTTTCCCGCATCCATAGCAGCTTGGGAGCCGTAAATCCGGCAAAAGCGATATTCGCCGTCCAGGCGGACAGCTTTTCCCGCCCAATCTCCCGGTTCAGATAGTCCACTTCCTTTGCGGTGCGCCCATCGTTCCAAAGAATGGCGGGACGGATTACGCGATCCTCGGCATCCAGCACGACAAGGCCATGCATCTGGCCGCCCACACCGATTCCGGCAATCTGCTCCTTGTCAAATCCGCTGACCAGCGGCGGAATACTTTCCCATACCGCCGCTTTCCAGTCCTCCGGATTCTGTTGGCTCCAGCCAGGCTGCGGAAATTCGAGCGGATATTCTTTGGACACTTGGTTTAGGATATGTCCCTCGGCATCCATCAGCAGGAGCTTGACTGCGGAGGTTCCTAAATCGATTCCTATGTACAGCATATTTTACCTCTTTATATTAAATCTTTCTTGTGTGAGTCAATTATATAAAACATTTTTACTTATGTCAATTATTTTCTTTGATTCTACAATATATTCGTCTAGTATCTACTAATATTAGCTTGGAAAATTGTTCAATATGCCCATCGTTGTTTTTGATATTTATAAAGTTTATTTCGTTATTTACAAGGAGCTTGATGAATGCCCATTGTCATCGCTGCTGTTGAAATCCCGGCAGCATTCGTGGTATAATTTTGGAAATAGATTTTCTAAAACAGGGAGGCCCGCATGAAACCTGATACCTCGACTGCCAGCCGCCGTCACCAGACGCGCAACAATATATATCGCTATATTTACGATTCTCAGGATTTTTGCTCCCGGCAGAGCCTTGCCCGCGATTTAAACCTCAGCCTGCCCACGGTGTATCAGCATCTTTCCGAATTGATGGCTGACGGGCTGGTTCAGGATTCCGGGGAACAGCAATCCACAGGCGGACGGAAGGCCAGCGGCTTGTCCATCGTACCCGATGCACGAACAGCCATCGGAATTTCAGTCACCGAAAACCGGCTTCGCATTTCAGCGGCAGACCTCCGGCTGAGCGAACTGGCCTATCGCGAAATCCCGATCGAAACCGTTGTCCGGTTTGCCGATCTGGGCAGTATACTCCCGCAAGTTATCGAGCAGTTCCTGAGAGATTTCTCGATTTCTCCGGCGCATCTGCTGGGAGTTGGCATTGCACTGCCCGCCGTCATGTCCTTGGACAGCCGCTGTATTACCGCCGCCCCCACCCTACATCTGAAGGACACCTCGGTAGAGGGTTTGACTGCCCAAATCCCCTATCCAACCTATGTTGAAAACGATGCCACCTGTGCCGGATACGCGGAATGGTTCCTTCATGGCAAGCCGGGGGATATGGCATACCTTTCTTTGGAAAACGGTGTCGGCGGCGCCATACTTTTGAGCAGCGCCCCCTATATCGGTGAAAACCGACGCAGCGCGGAATTTGGCCATATGTGCGTTGAGCCAGGCGGATTGCGGTGCAGCTGCGGCCGGCATGGTTGTCTGGAAGCTTATTGCTCTCCCTGCCGCATCGAGCGGGAAAGCGGCTGCACCCTGCAAGAATTCTTCCAAAAAGTGGAGCGTCACGACCCCGAATGTACACTTCTTTGGGAAAATACGCTGCTTCATTTAGCAATCGGGATTTACAATATCCGCATGGCTCTGGACTGCAATATTGTTCTCGGCGGCTTTTTGACAGAACATTTGGCGCCGTACTTCCCCCGTCTGAAAGAATATACAGCCGCACTGAACCCCTTTGAATCCACCACCGATTATCTGCACCTGAGTGTCCTGAGGAAACATACGATTCCGCTGGGCGTATCGCTCCATTTTGTTGTTGAATTTCTCAAAGATGTTTGATTACCCAGCCGGTGTAATCCATATTCCCGGTAAATGGACACGCTGGCTTGCGGGTGACAAGTGAAGCTGTAACCTGTTTACCGAAACTCGTTCCGGCGGATGCAAAATTATATGATTCCCATAGATCAACACTTACGCAAAGGTTCGTTCAGACTAGTTATCCAAAACCCTAAAACAGTTGGGTTTGTAGCGATAAGAAACTACCCTCATTAACATCATCAGTTGGCAGTCTGTAGTGCATACGATAAAAAAATCCGCCCCAAATGATTTTAAGAGGAGGTTCTTGTTGTGGCTCCATTGCCTTCTTGCCAGTTTAATATGGACACGGTTTGTTATAGAACTGAAATTTGCTGGTGGCAGCATGATCTCCATTGACTGCACTGCTACGGAAGATGAGATTGCCAAGAATATGTGCCAGCGGCCAGAGTTGGATGATCTGGTCTACAATGACCCGGTTGGGTGTGCCAATCTAATCCTCAATGATGATCCGGAGAAGTATGTGAAGAAAGGGCGGTATCCGTAAGACAGTCACAAGAAGAATCAATAAATGGCAGACAGTCAGGCCGAAGTGGGAAAAGCAGATGC
Organism: uncultured Eubacteriales bacterium; assembly: GCA_910586105.1. GTDB lineage: Bacteria > Bacillota > Clostridia > Oscillospirales > Butyricicoccaceae > QXXE01. The sequence continues at coordinate 8,509 of CAJUGU010000001.1, forward strand.
ACCAGCTAGATATGGCTGGTGCATCTGCTTTTTATGGCGTTATTCTTATCCGGTGCGGATGCCTTTGAGAATTTGAAAGTATTGCTGCATAGACAAAAATATAGAACAAGCCATTAACGGCTTGGAGCTACCCGTGCGGATATTTCATAGTACCCGCCAATACATACAAATCATAAACCGAAATATTCGCAAAAGCTAATCAGGCATATTCTTAATAGAAAGCTGTTTGTGATCTTCCAATGCCTTTTCAACGAGACTTTTACTTCCAATATCAGCATAGTGCTTTTCAAGCTGCTCACGCAGGCGAAAGAGTTTTTGACCCGCAGTTTCAACCAATTGCCCATACGTCACTATGTGGATAGCACCACTGTCAACTTTTCGTTCAGTATCAATATCACCTATAGCTGCCCCTACGACAAAGGCAGTGATTTCAGCAGTTTTGTGAAGAATGCCGGACTTATAAATCTGTCTTACATAGGATTCCGCCTGATACACCTCTTTGTAGTCTATAGTAAAGCCGCCGCGTTTCAATTCAATAATGAGTACTTGGTCGGGTTTCATTATCCCGCCAGCATCTCTATCAGCACGGTCAGTACAAACAGCTTTCATTGTGGATTCATTTAAGCAAACGATATCAGGGCGTTTCCTAGGATTGCTAATTTCTGAGGGATCATAGTCTTTGTCTTTAAACAGTGTTTTAATAACAGTTGTCAATGCAACATTTGAAACGAACATCGGAGAATCAAATTCCGCACCAAAAAGCCAACGTGCATCCAGAATCAGCGGATGGAGGGTATGCAATTCATCCGTGCTTTTGTCATTAAAAATACGACTGATTGCTTCAACAACAGATATCCTTCTATCAATCTCTGTAATAATCGATAGAATATCATCAATATCCCAATCTCTGAGCAAATCAGATAATTTGTCAATTTCTTCAGGTGTCATTTGGCAGAGTTGTGTTAATAGCAACTCACCCTTTTTTGCTTGTTCTATCGTAATCATTGTTTCTACGGCAGTTCGCAAAAAATCCTGGTTTACTGTTGGATTTTTCTCTGTCACATCTTCAATGAACCTTGAAACATCCCGTTTCCCTGCGACAGATAAAGTCTCGAGATCATCTCGTGTATCCCGAATCACGTCCATTTTCAATTCAGTTATTTGCTCTGACATGACAGACGCTATAAACTCATCAACAAATTTTTTGAATTGAGTATATACGTCCTTGATTTTCTGGCTTTCATAGAAGCCACTCCAATCAGGGAAAACATCCTCAATTAAATCCTCTGTTTGAACAATCAACGTGTATCTTTTTGCAACCTTAAATCGGCCATCCAAAAATTGAAATCCGCCATATGACCACGAAGGTTTTCCAACCAACCTTCCGCACACCCAAAAAGCTATACCATGTTGTTGCGATTTCATGGCAACTTTTGTAGAATCGACAATGGTAACATGAAGATTCACTCCATTATTCAAAGCGAGATCTTTTTGATCATATATACCCCTGCTGTTTAGTAAATCTACTTTTGTGCCATTTATTGTGACAAAAAAACTCGGATCATAGAGAAATCTTGCGGAAATAATATCGATCATGCTATGAGCATCCGGCAAATGTCTGTGAACGTAGGTGCTGATCCTTGTACCGTGTCCCACTTTAGGATACTGCTGATACCGAACAATCCTAAATGGTTCCCGCCCAGAAGAAATTGCAATGTCATACTTATTACAAAAGCCATCGCGCCATGTTTCTACTGTATAATCATTGGCAAAGCATAGCATACCATGACGTCCCACACCATTTCGCCCATATGCAATCCGCTTGTGAGCCTCTATTCCTTTGGGAAACTCTACTTCTGCACCTTGCCGTTTCTGGCGATCATAACTCAGCGTCATCCAGCGGCGCCGGAATTCGGCATCACTCATTCCCGTTCCATCATCCTCAATAGATATTATATCGTCCTTTTCAGATGGAATTACGATGCTAACATTGAAAGCTCCTGCATCCCATGCATTAGCAACGAACTCTGTTACTGCAACATCTGGTGTAGTGGTGATTGTGCGATTGATTCTGAAGATGAAATCTTCTTCAAATTGAACACCTTCTGGTGGAGATTGTTCAGTAGTAATTGCACTTTCCTCAGTTGGCATAATATATTTCCTTTCTATGCAATGCTCTGCGTGTTTATATCCTACTCACCTGCCGCATCCGCAAATCTCTGATACACTTCCATCAGCGCCACTGTACGGGCATTCAACTTGCCACAAAACTCGGTTCCAGGGCATTAGCAAGTGACAATTACCGGAGAGATAGTCGCAACAACAGCAGGAGAGAACAACGTGAGTGCGCCAGGCACATTCCGATTGCAAACACAAATCAAGCTGAAACCGTTTCGCTTTGATTGGGAGTGCTGAGTTCTAAAACGGGGAAAATCCATACTTTTAGAGTTCTACATCTAAAAATGCAAATTGCGAGCTTTAGAACAAGGGCTAAGTGTTGTGCTTTCATAACATGAGCGAATTTCGAGGCTAATGCGCGAACTGTGTAAATGCCCTCACTGGTGCCAAAATTCGACCCGCTTACACAGTTCTGGAATCAGCCTCCGAATATATAAGCGGTTCCCGCTATCAAGTCGGCGGCCTTTTTATACCAGCAGGAAACATAGTCGAGATTCCCAACGTTCTTCCATTCGGGGAAAATCGTGTTTACATCGTCTTTCTGTTCTGCGCCAATCATTCGTGCGCCGACAAAGGGCGGATTGCTCATGATATAGTCCAATTCGTGTTTAGGGATTACATCTGTCCACTCCGTCCTTAGGGCGTTCCCCTCCACGATATTGGCATAGGATTTCAGCGGCAGGAAGTCCAGGGTCATGTGAACAACGTCCTCGGTTTCCTTCATCATCTGACTTTCCGCGATTCACAGCGTGGTCTTGGCCACGGTCACAGCAAAGTCATTGATTTCGATGCCGTAGAATTGACCGATTGACACCTGGATCGGGTTGCCCATATCCAGCATGATTTGTCCCTTATGAAGCAAAGAGACGGGTCCCAGTCCTCCGGCTTCGTGTCCAGAACTTTGAAAAGGTCCATCAGTGCACGGCGGGCATCACGTTCATGTCCCTGCAAGTAGTCATGGAACATATTCCGGTTTCCCAAAAAATGCCAGCGTCCTCAGAATACAGGCAGAACGCCAGCCGGACACACAGCTTGTTCAGATGTTTCGGCGTTTCCGGGTCACTGGGGTCCTTGTACTGTTTCAAGAGCGCGTCATAGAGCGCCCCTACCAACTTGCCAGTCTGGAGGGAGATTTCCATTTCCTTTTTGATATGCTCACTGCCGTGTCAATCAGGAATTGCAGACGGTGAAACTCCTTCTCCAAGTCCGCCAGTCTGAGAGCCTCTAGCTCGTTATTGGGACGGTTCATATCACGGATGCAGAACTCCTGAAAGTTGCAGACCACAATCCAACGAGGATTCTCATCATGGGGCAGATACCCGAGTAGCGGCAGACCTGCTGGGGGGGCAGCATGGCCCCGTCCGATTGCTTATAGCCACGTGACAAGTCAATATCTTGGCCCTTCTACTCAATCAAGACGCGGGTGGATTCGATATAGCCATCAATGAAGCTGGTATGCTCCAGCTTCACAGGCAACTCAAAGGAAATGTACTTTTTTGGCTCGTTCACGCCGTAGACTTTTGGGAGCAACGCAAGCCAAAATGCTTGTGTCTCCTGTTTTTCATCGCCCCGGCCCTTCCAGTCCGCTGCGAACCGGTTGGCGGCAGTACGTTTTTCTACGTCCGTCATAGCGTTGCCTCCGCAAAAGGGTGTTGAAATCAGTATACTACATTCGGGCAAAAATGGCAATCGTTGATAGAATGTATTATCAGAAATTTCCGATTATACTGAACGCCGTGAACATTTGCAGAGAGCCGGGGCTATAGCACACTGCCAGCATCCCATCGTAGCTAGCGTTACTGCAAATCTTGCCGACGTTGGGTATAAAAAGGCAAGCCTCCCAAATCATAAGTAGTCCCAACCGGCGCCCGCCGCTGCCCACTACCGATTCAGCTTGCTGTGTGACACGAATGTACGGAGTTTCCCGTTCTTCAACCTGCGCAAATCGAACGCCGCAATGGGAGGGCCGGCTGACAGTTTGCCGTGACGAGCGTATCTGCTCAAGCAATGTAACGTCAGTCCGGTTCCCTCCCATTGTAGCTTAGGTAGTGGCCGCTGAACAGTGCGGATATTTCCCGCCCTGTCGGTGCCATCACCATTGTAGCAAGCAATGTACAGCGATATCCCTTTCGGGATATGCTGTACGCTTGTTGGGGACGCCCCAAACCCCGGACTGCCGCTTTCGCAGGCAGTCGAACACGCCTGACGGCGTGGCTTTTCCGCTCCCTGCGGTCGCTCGTTCCTGCACATCCCGCGCAGGAAACTGGAAGCGCGTCCCGCGCTTATCAGATGGCAGATGTCAGCCCTTCATGAGCAATATTCAGAGTTAGGGGGTTCAGAAGGATAATCTCTTTACCGGATCGCTGTGCATAGCGGATTGTCGCCGCCGTACCCCCGCGCCGTTCGTCGATATTTTTGCAGACGGCCAGCAGCATTGTTGAATGGTTGACCATAAAACGGTTACGCTCCATCATGCAATTTCGGGTGGGTTCCCGGTTGACATAAACGCGGGAATCCGCCTGTTCCAGAATCCAATCATAAAGTTCCCGTGCAGAATCGCTCCATCCGTCCGCCTGTGTGATGCAGGGAAGGATGCAGTTGAGTTTCAGCGCGGGATTTTCTTTGCGCAGTTCCAAAACGGCGAGCGCTGACCAGGTATCTACACCCTCGCCCATACCAGACAGGAATTGCGTGACACCATTATGAGCCAATTCTGCAATCTGTGCAGACAGCGCCGCTTTCAGTGCGATGCATCGGCTGTCAGATTCATCTTCGCGCCAGGGGAATTTGCTCGGACGGTGCCCGGTAAATGCACAACTGATACGATTCATTTTTACAGCCCCCTTTCCGCATCCGGACATTTTTTCAGCCACAGATCAAACCAGTTCAGATAAAGCTCTTTATCATACGGCGTTCCTTCCAATATTGTAGAGATTTGACGACGGCTTTCTTCTGCTTCAACTTTCGTAAGCGAGATCGGTTCTGCGCCATAGGTTCCGCTCGTCAATGCGTGGATAACGTCTGCAAAGACGGTATAAAACAACATTTTTATCATCGTTTCCGGAGTGTCCAGTAAATACGTCACGATGTCTTTACGGTCTGTCTGTATTAACATTGCATAACCCATTTTCTTTGAATACACAATATCAAAATAATTAAATTCCTGGATATAGCGATCGAATGCTTTGAGGATTTCAACGAATTTCCGCTTGATATCATCTGTATAAATCATTGCTCCATCCTTCTCTTTCAATCGAAAACATAAGAGCCATTCCAAAACGTATTATGGAATGGCTTTTTCGTTACCGTTCCGTTTTTTGCTCTTGCTGCTGCGCCGGTTCCATCGGTCCAATGCCTAAAATTTTATCAACGTTTTGCTTTATTGTACGGTAGTCTACCATTTCCTTCCGAAGCGCCTTATATTCCGCATAGCGTTCCTGCTTTTGCGCTAGTAGTAATCCATATGCTTCGGAAAGCTGCGCTACCTTCGGGATTGGCTTGCCGTTCAGCGCGTCAAAGGCTTTCTTTGCTGCTTCATGCTGGGCAATCTTGTCCCCATGTTCGGCGAGAAATTCCTTCTTGTGGCGGGATTTTTTATAGGCGGCATAGATCTCCCGCGTTTTGGAATACTGGATGATATGCGTCTTTAGCTGCGCAACCTCTGCCATGCGTGCTTCCAGCTTTTTTATTTCGCCGGATACCTCATCGAAACGGGTTCCGGACTGCTCCGCCCGCTCTGCCAACTCGTCATAATCGGTCAAGCCATTCTCGATCAGGAAGTTCAGCGTTTTTGCTGCTTCTTTCAAATTGTAGAGTTTTGCCCAGCGTGCAAATCCTGCGCCTTTACCCGCATCAAGTTTCGCTTGAATGTCAATCAGCATATTGATTTTCCGACCGTTACGTGAAAAGGGCTTCTTTGTTGTCGAAGAACGCCTGCGCTGATTACCGCAGCGTTCCTGTAGGGATTCCCTGGCATACTCCACTCCCAAACGATCGGAACGGGTAAAGCGCTCCTGCCCGGGTGCGCGGAAACTGAGCTGCTTGCCCTCCTTAATTTCGTAACCCTCAGCACGCATTCTTTCCAGAAAATCATCGTAGTCCCTGCATTCCGGCATCACGCGGTCAATCGTTTGGCGCAAGCGCTCTTTGAAGCTGGTACCGTACTTTGCCGCTGCCATCTCTTTTTGCTGCTTTGCGCTTTCCTTCGGGTTTTCAATTACTGAAAGGCCATGTGCTTTACATATCTCGTCATTGAGCTGCCGCAGGAGGAACGCCGAGTTATACACGTTCTCGAATTTGCCATCACAGTTCAGGTTTGTGCTGTTAAATTCGATGTGCGTATGAACGTGTTTCTTATCAATATGGGTAGCTACTACAAATTGATGCTGCCCCTTGGTGAACTTCATAGCCAGCTCATAACCGATTTTGTTTGCATCCTCTGGACTGATTTCGCCAGGTTTAAACGATTGGATAATACGGTACATAATCACATCATGCTCTTTCGACTGACTGCGCCCAGTGATCTGGGCGTATATTTTTTTGCTGATTTCAAACTCTTCGGCAGCAGTTTCAGGCGAGCACATATAGGAAGAAATCAATTCGCCGCCATTGGTTTTCTCCGCTTTCTGGTCGTATTTGTTTTGTTCAAGCATGAATTGCTTCCTCGACCGGTTTTTCATAGTTTTGCGGGGAAGCAGACTTGAGATTGCCAATGTCTCCTCCTTTCCGACTAAACTATAAATATATAGTTTAGTATTTACTATAATATCATAATATACCAAAGCTGCTCCTGTCAAGCTAAACTTAAACTATGAAAGAGGTGGCAATATGGTGAAAGAAATCAAAATCAAGCGGAAATCCGCGCGCAGAGGTGATGATGGGCATAAAATCGTATCTGTCCGCATGAAAGATGATTTGATCGCCCGTCTGGACGAAATATCTGTAAATTCAAACCGATCACGCAATGAAATTATCAATCTTTTGCTGGAAGCGGCGGTTGATATCGTAAAAATCGAAGGAGAGGAATAACTCTTCACCGAATTTCTTTCCTCTGTGGCTGTATCCGCTTGATCTGTTTACAAAGAAATTCGTTGTAATCTTTGCCCTGCTTCGGCGGGTTGTGGTGGATAAGCGTTACGCGCTGGGACAGCTCCGGATCGTCATGAATCGCCTGCTCCAGCCGCGTCATACCATCACGCCCCGCCTTGTCGTTGTCCAGACACAAACTGACCTGGGTAACGTGCGGATGATCGCGGAGGAATTGCAGCATCGAACGCGGGGCGGTTCCTCCAAGCGATAGGTAATGGCTGTCCTGCCAGTTCCCGCCGGACAGTTTCACCAGTGTTGCCAGCGAAAGCGCATCAATCGGGCTTTCCGCGACAGCCAGCCGGGGGCAATCCACATCACCCGCGAGAAGGGCGAAACTGTACCGTTTATCGCTGCCCTCTACGTCGATGCGGAAACTGTCCCGCGTACTGCGCAGGCTTGCAGAACGGGCGCGGCCTTCCGGGTCTTTTCCAACAAACACACAGTTTTGGTACTTTCGGCTTTCGTACAGGGTTCCGGCCTGCATACACGCGCCGATCAGCTCCGGCGAAATACCCCGATCCTGCAAATAAGCCACGACCGCCGCCCCGCACCGGTTCTTTTCGGGCAGGGTAAAGGGCTTGGGGTGGTAGGGTACCGGCGGCGGCTGGGGCATCGCCAAACTTGTCCCGCACAGGACTTCCACGGCACTTACAAACGGCATCCCGCGCACTTTGATGAGATAATCAAGCGCGGTGCGCCCACCAATTCCGCGACTGTTCCAGCACCATTTTCCATGCGATATTTTCAAGCTATCGTGAGTTTTGGTGCAATATTCGTTTAAGCCGCTCCGCTTCAATTCGTGCGGCTCATAGGCTTGCAGATACGAAAGCAAATCCCATTCCTTGGCTTTGGCAATCTGTTCTTTCGTTACTCCGGGCAAAAAATCACCTCCATATCAAAAAAGGGCGGCAGGAACACTTAAATGCTCCTGCCGCCCCCGCAGTCATAATTTTTCAAACTTTTTGAGTAATTCATCAATCTGTCTCCAAACCGCAGCATAGCCCTGCCGCAAATCTTCCACATCCTGCGCATAAAGGTTGTGGGTGCTGTTGCAGCGGCGGGCAATCTGGTTGACGTTGCTGGAAATCGAACGAAGCAGCTTGACCATTTCGACCACACCGCTCATATCCAGATTTACGATGTAACCATCTACCGCCATCTTGCGCAAATATGCCCGCAGATTGGCTGTGCCGAGTTCGGACATTTTCCGGTCGATCACCGCTTTTTCTTCCGGCGTGACCTTGGTATACAAGCCAACCGTGCGTCCCTCCTTTTGTCTCATAACGCCACATCCCTTCGCGCAGCGCGTTCCATACTGGACGGCACCGGCGCGGGTGGGGAGAAGGCTTTCAGAGCCTGCCGAATAGACGGCTTTTCGCCCAGATGGTCAAGGCTTTCCGCATCGTCCCGCGCGGGCAGGGAACTTTCATCCGCTTCCGAAACTTCGGCTTCCTGGGCGGATTTTTGCCGCCTGCTTTTTGCGGAATCGTCCAATTCGTGGTTGAGCTGGTTCAAACGGGCTGTTTTTTCGCGTAGTTCAGCCTCTTTCGGGAAGGGACGTTCGGCTTCTTCCTTCGCGTTTTGCAGTTCATTTTCCAGTGTTGTAAGCCGTGTTTCATAAGATTCTAGCCGGTCGGGAATGCTCTCCAGCGCGTTGTTAATGCGGGTTACATTACCGACCGGATCGTCGGACAGCTCTGCATAATAGGTCAGGTTTTGGTGAAGCAAAATCTTGAATTTTTCACCGTCCACCTTGACCTGCATGGTAAAACCGCGAAATTCGCCCAAATCGATCGGCTTATCCGGCTCGCCAACGAGCAAACAGGCGTTAATGATCGCAGTCCCAGCGGCTTTCCGCTCGGTGTAGACCTGCCCCTTGATCGTCATGGAAAAGGCATCATCTTTTACCGGATGGGCTTCGACGATAGGACGGTCAGCGGCCAAGCCTTCCATTAAAAGTTTCGTTTCTGCAATCTTCTGCGGGTAATATTTCAACGCCTTATCCTGCATTTCATACTGCTGCGAGGTATGGTTGGATTTGAGCAGCTTCAGCTTGGAAACCTGCACATCCAGCTCCATTTTTTCGCGGATTCGGTCGTCGCCAGTGGCAAGTGCTTTGACTTCTGCATAGGAAAGAGCCGTTGCGTCCACGTCCTCAGCGGAACGGGCTGGGGATTTGCTGGTCATGATCTGACCGATGAACTTTTGTTTGTTCTCCACCAGCCCCCAGTTGTAGGCGTCAAACGTTCCTTTTGTCACATATTTGAACATTTTTACGCGTTTATTCATGTTGCCCTGACGCAAAGAGCGCCCTGCGCGCTGCTCCAGATCGGCAGGCCGCCACGGGCAATCGAGGTCGTGAGAAGCCACAATTCGATCCTGCACGTTGGTGCCTGCCCCCATTTTCTGGGTGCTTCCCAGCAGGACGCGCACCTGTCCGCGCCGCACTTTTGCAAACAATTCCGCCTTTTGCGCTTCGGTGTTCGCGTCATGGATAAAAGCGATTTCTTCTGGCGGGATTCCTCTATCAATAAGTTTGTTTTTTATATCATCATAGACATTGAAACCGTCAGCTGTACCCGGCGTAGACAGGTCGCAAAAAATCAACTGCGTGCCAAGATTTTCCGTGCTGTTTTCCCACTCCTGAAATACATTCTGCACGCAAGCATTGACCTTGCTGTCCGGATTGTCCGGCAAAAGGGGGTTCTGCAAACGCTGGTCAAGCGCCAGTTTTCGTCCATCTGACGTGATTTTCAGCATATTATCCTGATTTGGCTCCACTGCGCCGCTTCGGACATCCTCAGCGCGTTCGCCAAGGGCTTCAACCATTTCCTGTTGAAATACGCTCGGCTCCGTAGTGACCGTGATATATTCCGCTTCCGGGACAGGCAGTTTCAGCATATCCGCAGTCTGGATATCTGCGGCTTCCTTCCAAATATTCATCAATTCGGGAAGATTGTAAAACTTTGCAAAACGGGTCTTGGAACGAAAACCCGTCCCTTCCGGTTTCAGCTCCATAGCGGTTACTTTTTCACCGAAATCTGCCGCCCAGGAATCAAAATGCCGGTGTCCATTGCGTTCCAGCGTGTCAAATTGCAAATAACGCATCATGGTGTACAACTCGACGACGGAATTGCTGACAGGAGTTCCGGTTGCAAAAGTAATACCTTTTCCGCCTGTTATTTCATCCATATAACGGCACTTTGCGAACATATCACTGGATTTCTGCGCGTCAGTCTGGGCGATACCGGCAACATTACGCATTTTGGTGTGTAAAAACAAGTTTTTAAAACCGTGCGCCTCGTCCACAAACAGTCGGTCAACACCCAACTCTTCAAACGTAACCACTTTGTCCTTTTTCTCGTCGGCAGTCAGCTTTTTCAGTTTGGCTTGAAGATTTTTCTTTGTTTTTTCCATTTGCTTGATGGTGTAGCGCGCCCCGTCATTCTCTTTGGCTTCGCGAATTGCGTCCACAATTTCAGAAATTTGATTCCGGATCATCACTTCCTGCCGACGGTCAGACATTGGGATTTTTTCAAACTGGCTGTGTCCGATAATCACCGCGTCATAGTCGCCGGTCGCGATTCTGGCACAAAATTTCTTGCGCCGTGCTGGTTCAAAATCCTTTTTGGTAGCAACCAGCACTTTTGCGCCCGGATAAAGGCGCAAAAAATCGCCGCCCCATTGCTCCGTCAAATGATTGGGGACGACGAAAAGCGATTTCTGGCACAATCCAAGCCGCTTGCTTTCCATTGCGGCAGCAATCATTTCAAAGGTTTTGCCTGCGCCTACACAGTGTGCTAAAAGTGTGTTTTTACCATATAAGATGTGGGCGACTGCATTTTTCTGGTGAGGACGCAAGTCGATCTCCGGAGTCATTCCAGCAAAATTGATGTGCGAACCATCGTACTCGCGCGGGCGGATGCTGTTGAACATTTTGTTATATTTTCGGCATAGGGTTTCACGCCGTTCCGGGTCTTTGAAAATCCAGTCCTTGAACGCTTCGCACATAGCTTCCTGCTTCTGCTGGGCGATCATCGTCTGCTTGCTGTTGAGAACGCGTACTTCCCGACCGTCCTCCTCCACAGTATCATAAACCCGTACATCTCGCTGGTTCAGCGTCTGTTCAAAAACCGCGTAAGCGTTGATCCGTTTTGTGCCATAGGTGGTATGAACGCGCACATTTTCCTTGCTGTCGGCACTTTTTCCCTGCACATTCCATTCGCCGTTGATAGCCGAATAATGCAGCTGGATTTTCTGGCCTTGCAGATATCGGGGTGTATGCAAAAGCTCGAACATAAATTGCTGATAATATTCCCGGTCGATCCATGACGCGCCAATGCGGACGCTGATTTCCGAAGCGGTCAGGTCTTTTGGCTGCACCTGCTCCAGTTTTTCCACGTTGACTGCGAATTCCGGATATTCTTCCGTAGCGGCGCGGGCTGCAACCAACTTTTGTCGGACATTTCCGGAAAGGTATTCGTCAGCGGCTTGCCAGCCCTGCTTCCAGTGTCCACCGCCGCTTTCTAAATCAAACGGCCCGGTTGCCGGGTCTTTGAAAATAATTCCTTTCAAATCTTCAACGATTTGTGGTATTTTCTCGCTGCCGCCCATCAGGGACGCCATATAATTCAGGTCTACGCAGGCTTTCTCGCCGATGGATACGGCCAGCGCTTCCACTGCCGTATCAACGCTGGTTACTGGCTGCCGGTCTTGAATCGTCCGCTTGCTGAACATATCGGCTTTGCGCTCCAGTTTTCCGTTTTCATCGATCACTTCCAGTGAACACAGCAACGGATAAGAGGAATCCTCCGAAAATGCCTGCTTATTGCCTGAGCTGCTTAACAAGCCGTATTTTTCCGTGAAGCGGTCATAAATGCGATTCAAATTCGCCTGTTCCGCCTGGATTTTTTCATCGCTTGCATTTTGCATTTGCAAATCAATGAGTTTTCGAGTACAGTCACGGATTTCGATCATGCCCTTGACACGCTCAGTCGGAACCTTGCCGAGTTCGACCCGCTTCATAATAGAGTTTTCGCGGAAATATAGTTTTTCGCGAGAAACAGTAAAGCTGAAATTTCGTACATTGGGATCTGCTGGAATCGTTTCGACCTCTTTATTCTCCTCCGGGTCTGTGATTTCCGGCTCCAGCAGATCACGGTCGGGTGGGGCGATGAGCTGAATTGCTTCGGCAAGCTGTTCGGAAAGGTCTGCGCCTTCGGTAGGAATGCAGGCCGTTTCTCTCTCATTGCCGTACATATTTCGGTGAAATTTCATCGTTCCCAACACCATTTCCGGGTGTTCAAGGAAGTAGCGGTTGATGGGTACGCCGTCCTCGTTTTCCCCGATTTCAACCCAATCCGGCAACTTTTCCGGAACGCGGTCACGCTTCTGAAAGAATAGGATATCAGAAGTTACTTCTGTTCCGGCGTTCGCCTTAAATGCGTTGTTGGGCAGGCGGATAGCACCTAATAAGTCCGCTTTTTGCGCGAGTGCGGCGCGGGCTTTACTGTTTCGCTTGTCCATCGTGCCTTTGGATGTGATGAATGCGACAATACCGCCCGGACGCACCTTGTCCAGCGTTTTCGCGAAAAAATAATCGTGAATCATCAGATTTTGGCGGTCATAACGGCGATCATGCACGCTGTAACTTCCAAACGGGACGTTACCAACCGCCAGATCAAAGAAGTCGTCCGGGTGATTGGTGTTTTCAAAGCCGCCGATCGTAATATCTGCATTCTGATAAAGCTGCTGTGCAATCCTGCCGGTCAGAGCGTCAAGCTCAACGCCATACAATTTGGAATCCGAAAGCTCTTCCGGCAGCAATCCGAAAAAGTTCCCAATGCCCATTGACGGCTCTAAAACTGTCCCCGGTTGAAAATTCATATTTTCGATCGCCCGATAAATCGCTTTAATGACCGTTGGCGACGTAAAATGCGCGTTGAGTGTGGTGCTTCGGGCGGATTCATATTCTTCCGGCGTGAGCAGTTCTTTCAGTTCACGGTATTCCTTCGACCATTTTACATTTTCCAGGTCAAATGCCTGCGCAATGCCGCCCCAGCCCACATAGCGCGACAGAATTTCCTGCTCCTCTGGCGTGGCAAGGCGGTTTTCCGCTTCGATTTGTTTCAAAGTCCGGATTGCGGCTAAATTGTATTGATATTTTACCTTTTCGCCACCAATTCCCAAAGCGTCATCGGTAATATGGAAATTGATCCTTTCCGGACTGGTTTTCAGCACTTCTAATACCATGTCGCCGGGGAAAACCCGACCTTGGACTTCCTGCCTTGCGAATTGACGATTTCTTTGTTGTGCTCGGGATTCTACAACTTTACCACCATCAATTTCAACCGATTCGGCTTCGATGCTTGACCTGATGGCTTCCACCAACGGCGTCATATCGAATTCCTGCGCCTGAATTTCCTCCACAAATTGACGTACAAAAGGTATCGGTTCGCTGCGGAAAATGGGAAACCAGCCCTTGATCTCCATATCTTGCAGGCTGACCTGACCGGATTCATAGTCCACGTTATCGATCTTCATGCGCCGCCCATCGATCGTCAATTCCATGCCGAGGGGGATGTACTCCGCTGCGCTTCGTTCTTTGATGATTTCGTAGGGTGCATCAGAGCCGCGCTCCGGGTCGGGACGCGCAAGGACAACACTTTTCCCGTGCTCCAAAAGATGCTTGAGCGTAGCCTGCCATGCGTGGGAACTGCCTGTAATCGCGACGTCCCCTAAACTTGTGATTTCACGAGTAATAAGTTTCGTGCCGAGGGCAGGAGCAGCCTCCTCCGCGTCCTTGCCATAGAATAAAAACGTGTTATCGACTTGAACGCCTACGAGCTTGTCGGGATACTGTGCTTTCAAGTTCAAATATTCGTCCACGTTTGGGGTTAAATTTGGCTCGGAAGTGCTGGTTTCTTCGTTTGTTTCGGCGTTTTCGACCGTTTTATCAGCAGGCGCAGAGGGTGTATCGCCTTGTATCGGAGTGTCCTGCATTGGAACGCCCTGCGCTGGTGCAGGCTGCTTCGCCCAATCTGGCATATCCGGATCTCCAGCATACCGCTCCGGTGCGATTCTGGGATCTGCGATGATGTCCTGATAATTGTGTTCCAGCAGGTCGTCCACAAGCCATTCCCGAAACATCGGCAAGTTCAGATACGCTTCGGCCATGTTCGGGTGATCGGCAGCGATTTCTTCCATATAATACGCGATTTCGGTATCCAGAGTGTCCAGCGCAGCGTCATAATCGGTTTCCGGTTCGCGGAAATAGTCACGCAAAGCGCTGTTTTTCACAGCCGTATCGAGCATTTCCAACGTGTCACGATAAAGTGTGATTGGATCGGTCACTAAAACTGGCGTTTCCGGCGTACCATCTGCGGTCGGTGCTTCCAGTGATTCAGGCGTGGGAAGTCTCTGCTCTTGCTGGGGCTGAGACAGTGCGGGGTATGTCTCGTTAAAAATCTTCTGATGAAGTCGGCTGTGGAACGCCGTATTGTCTGCGTACAACCGGAAAAACGTGGTATCGTCAACAAGAGAGATTGCCGCCCGCTTGATTGCTTCGTTTCCTTCCATTTGGGCAGTCGATCGGTCAGAATTGCGGCAGGCATTTTGATATGCCGTGTCCGCCAACACCAAATTTTTGACGATCGGAAGATAATGGTTATATAACTCCCTGATAGTCGGCGCGGAAGACGCGGGAACGTCCTGTATTCCCAAGTTTTTAATATCCGGTACAGCGGCGGCGTATTGGGTTTCCTGCCCGGTTTTCTCCGGCAAATCGTCAACAGAGGTTTTGACCGTTTGGGAAACTTCCGGCTCAGTCTCAGGGACGGAGCGATTTTTCTGGTATTGCTTCAATTCCTCCGGTGACAGGTATCGATCCTGCTGGATCAGCTGGCGGATGTGCGCGGCCATTTCTGAAAAGGGAACATGACGCATTTTCCCGTCCGGATGGGAAGATATACGCAGTTCTTTCGTAAAATAGGCATAGCCTCTTGTGCCGTCTGCCAGAGTGCAGAAACCGCCTTCAAGGTTCCCGTATCTGGATCGTTTATATTCCTGCTCTAACTTCCAGGCAAGGACTGCGTCAGGCAAATCCTCGCTGAACAGAGCATAGATCCTCTGCTTGCGGGAAGGGTCGCCCAAGTCCTCAATCAGAAAATGGTCGAGGTCTATGTCGGTGATTTCGCGCTGGGTCTGCGTCTTCTCTGCTGTTTCCACGGAAGAAAACAGGCTGAACTGTCCATCCAAATCTTCCCGGACTTCTGCGCGCTTCTTCTGCGTGAGGGCGCGGGCTGCTGCTGTCAGCCGATCGCCGGGAATCGGCTGAGTTTTAGAACTTGTGCGTTTCGGCACCGATTCTTTGCGTCCGGCTTTTTTCGCTGCTTGCTTTACCTGTTGCTCTGTCTGCAAAGCGGATTCCGGCAGAGGGGCAAACAAGGCGGATTTTCCGCTTTGATAGGCTCCAACATCCCGGATTGCATATTGCAGGGTGGTATAATGTGGTGTATCTGGCGAAAGGGGCGCAAAGTCCTTTAGCATCTGATTGAAGATTTTCTCTACCTGTTCGGGGTCGTCCAGAAACGGCAGAATGTCCCGCTCTGCCGCTGTAAAATCCCACTCATGAGGGTACGTCCGGTCCGGATCATTGGGTTTATAATAGTTAAATGCATAGATTTGACGTGCAATAGCCAGTTTTTCATAAGTCGGAAGATATGATTTTTCCTGTTCGCTGAGATAGCGGCCGCTGTCAATCAGGTTCCGGATATGCTTTTGCACCTGGTTCCAGGTCAGATGTACGGTGTCATAACCCTTAAAGCCTGAATTATCATCGTTACGGCTGAATTTGATCCCTTTGCTGTCGTGATTTTCACAGAATCCGGCGTAGCACAAGCCCCCTGTGCCGTACTCTTCACGCAGAAAATCCGCACATTCTTTGGCGTTATGACCCTGTATAAAACACGAATAAATGCGCAGCTTGCTTTCGGAAACATTGCTGCCCCGTAGCAGCAATGCCTCGACTTCGTCCTGCGTGATGAAACTTCCCTTTACCGATTCAAAACCTTCCGCTGCATGAAATTGTGTAACCGGCTTATCCATATCAGAAAGTCGTTGTAAAAGGATATTCAGCTTGTGTTGTCTGCGAAATCGTAGCAGTTCCGGCTGCTGGTTGTATGCGCTTTCAAATTGCTGTAATTCCAAAATAGTATTATGATGGCCTTCCGTATCTTTCAACAGCTCCGCAATCCGTGCGCTGCTCTCAGGGAAAGCGCTGCCGTTATAGATAGCGGAAATCGTAGGCAGTAAATCCATCTCCCACGCTTCATCGCTGAAATCCTGTCGCAAATGCCATAACTTTTCTGCCAGTTCGCGAAATTCGTTATCACGGGCAGCATCAATTTTATCCTGTGCGGCAAATAATCCATTGTGCAGCTGGCTTGCGATCAGTCCGGCAGCTTTTGCCCATGGAACGAAAGTGCTTCCGGGATGGCTGGCTGTGTCGCCCTGTGCAATCCGGAAGCCATCTTTATCAAACCACAGCGCATATCTTTGACCGGCAACCGTAACACCCTTGCCGCCCTCGCCAAACTCCTGTTCTAAAAACGAAGCCGCAGCCGAACCGGTTGGCTCCTTCTGGAAAAATGCAATAATGCGTTCAATGCTGTGCGGTTGGTTGCTGCCGCTGGTAAGTGCGCGGCTGATTACGGCATCCGGAACCGTTTTTGCTGTGAAAAGGGTATGCTGAGGTTCTTCGGTTTGGGCTTCTGAAATCGTTTCGATTTGCTCCTCAACGGTCGGAAACAGCGAAAATTGCAGGGGTTCCGAGGTTTCAGATACAGAAAAAGCGGGCTGTTCGCCCGCTGTCTGTTCCGTTTCCTGCTTTACCGGTACACGATCTCCGCCAGAACGATTTCGTCCGCCTGCGCCGTGAAGCTGTTCACGGCCTGCACCCAGCCCATCTGGTCGCGGGCTTTCATCTTCTCGTCCACGCCGTTCTGACGTTTCAGTTCGTCCACCATCCGATCCGCGCGCTCCTGCGCCTGCCGGTCGATCTCTCGCAGGTGCGGTTCCAGCCGACCGGTCAGCAGCATCGACGTGTATGTCCCGCTGTGGTGTTCCTTCAGGAAGGTTTCGCGCAGCCGTCCGTACTTGCCCAGCGGCGTCTGTTCCTCCTCGTCCGCCCCGTCCAGCATCAGGTCGGGAATCCAGTAATCGCCCACTTTCGTGTAAGTCAGTTCCATCTCGTATTCTCCTTTCGATACTTTCGCGATTTAATGTGTTAAATTCTTTTCTATCCTTATTATAATCGATCACCTGCTGAATTGCAAGCGGTTTTTCCAGATTCTGCTGTTTGTTTTTTGCCGCTTGTCGATCGTACTGCTTTACAGCGCGTCCAATCTCAATCAAAAGGCCCATCGACACCGAACTGGTAGCATTTCCGAGATGATGCAGTACCGCAGGTGTAGAAAATTCAGATATCCCCCGAAAATCTGCGTCTTCCAGGTAACGCGAAGGGGCAAGGCCGCAGCGGACAAGAAGGGTATACTGGACGCTGGCGGTCATGACCTGCCGGAAGCGCACCTCCAAATTCAGGTCGTCCAGACCTTCCAGCAGGCTGTCCGGCACGTCGTAGGCAAGGTCGTTCAGGTGTTCCCGGTAAGTTTCGTTGACTGCGCGGCGGGCTTGTTCCATGAGCGTCCAGCCGATATCCGTTTCCTCTGTCGTGCCGTACTGACGTTCAAGCGCTTCTGAAACGGCTCCGTGATGCTCCTCGCGCAACTCCCACAGATACGGCATTTTTGCACCGCGCACCGGGCGCGTGTCGCTCACATCAAAAACGTGCTCCAGATAGGGCCTGCCGCTGCCGTCCTTGTGGATCAGCGCAATGCCTTTGGAACCAGCCTTGACCCAACGGTGCATCTTTTTGTTCCACAACTCCATGCTTGCGCAGGCGGTAGCATCCGGCTTTTGCGCGTACAGCAAAAGCTGGTCATCGAACGAATACTTGTACAGCCGTGACGCAACTGTTAAATACTGCTTCCAATTATCGGTGCTTTGCGTTACAGTTTTTGCGGTTTTAGCCGCTAGTTCTGATATCCTCTGTAATTTATTGGTCATTTGTTCCCTCCAATCGTATTAAAAATGAATCACTCTGCACTTTCCTGTGCGATAGTACCTTACCCGAATGTGCGTACTTGACTATTTTCCGATCAATGATACAATGATGGAAAAATAAAATCGTCAACAAATCACGGGAGGAGCATACACTATGGGCAAGAAAATTGTTATTTTAAATGGCAGTCCCAGACCGACCGGGAATACGGCTGCATTGGTTCAGGCATTCACTGAAGGTGCTGAATCTGTCGGACATGAAGTAACCCGTTATGATTTGCAGAAAATGAATATCCACCCCTGTCTGGGCTGCTGCGGCGGTGGAAAAGACCCGGACAGCCCCTGTGTCCAGAAGGATGATATGCTGCAAATTTATCCGGCTTACAAGGAAGCGGACTTGGTTTGCCTGGCATCGCCGTTATACTATTGGACGATCAGCGGCCAGCTGAAATGTGCGTTTGACCGCTTGTTTGCGGTAGCTGAATGCAATGAAAATCTTGCGAATCCGATCAAGGAGAGCGTCCTTTTGATGGCGGCAGAGGGACATGGGTTTGAAGAAAGCGTTTACTGGTACGATCGCCTTATGAATCATCTCGGCTGGACAGACAAGGGCAAGGTTCTTTGCGGAGGAGTATTCAACGTGGGGGACATTGCAGGCAATGAAAAGCTGGAGGAAGCGAAACGATTAGGCGCAAGCCTGTAACCGATTTATAACATTTTAGAAGCAAAACCGGGTTTGCTATAGCGGCAAGCCCGGTTTTGCAAATGATCATTTGCCTTGCCGTCGCTGTTGGTTCATTCGCTCAACGACCGCACGCTGGGCGGGGGAAAGGACGCGCGGCGGCACAACGCGCAGCCACTTCCTGGGAAGCTCAAAGGTCAGCCCTCCGGAATCGTTTGCCGCCGTCTGGCGCACGCGGTCAGGATAGGCGGCGCACAACTCGGCGAGCTGCTTTTGCAAAGCTGGATTGTAAGTGAAAATGATTGCTGTACGTTCAGACTGATTATAAATTGCGATCGTTTCTCGCTCCAAACTGCTTAATTTCATGGCATCACCGTTCCGATTCATGACGTGGAGTGGTGGATGCTGCATGGCTTTCTGCGCGGCACTGTTTCAGGTTGTCGATTACAGAAGTTTTCGGCATTTCGTTGTTAATCATGCCGTCAATTTGGTTGTAATTCCCCTCGGCGCTCATTTCCGCAGCTGCAAGGTAATTCTCCGGCGCGACCTGCTGGAATGCTTTGATCTGCCCGTTTTCTGAGAAGATCGGGATGTAAAACTCAGGGATTTTGATATACATTCCATCCATTCCCGCGCCGCCCTGATAACGTCCTAAGGTATCCTTTTCGCATTCCAGAAGAACCGTACCGTTTGTCAGCACATATCCCGGTTCAATCCGTCGCCGAAGCAGCCCATACGGAACGCCGACCCGGGCAATGCCGACTTCGGGGAGCGGAGCGTCTTTTTTATCACTCATCACACATCCTCCTGCGCAGCGCTGATTGCGGACACGATACCATAAATGGCATCGTCCAGGGCATCCAAAAGCGCGTCGGATTCCAGCGCGGCAAGGGTCAGAAGTTCATCTACCGTTTCGGTACTCAAACCCAGCATTTCTGCAAGTTCCTCCGCGCTGGGGGAACCGTCCCTGCCATCCAGCAGCCACTCATACGGCACGCCGAAAAAGCGTGCAATATCGCGGAACTGGTACACATCCGGGACGCTTGCGCCGCTCAGCCAGCGGTTGACGGTTGGCAGCTTTACACCTGCGGCGCAGGCAAGATTCTCACGCTTTTCGCCGGTATAAATCAGGAGGGTACGCAGGCGGCTGTCAATCTTTTTTGTCGTGTTTTTCATTCTCAGTTCTCCTTCTTTTTATTGTCAAATTCCAGCTTGTAACGGACATATTTGCCGCCGTCGTCGTCCAAAACGACCACAGCATCGTACATGATGCCCTTTTTCTCTGAAAACAGATTCGTCAGACGAACCCGCCCTGTTTTCAAGAGCGCTGCAGCGATTTTTCGAGTTAGTTCCTTGCGTTTGCTGGTGAAAAATCGATCGTTTTTCCACATCGTAAAACCACATGACGGTTTGTCATAATAACCCTCGCAAAAGAAGCTCTTTTTGCCTTCAACTACGTTTTTACCGCAGCGGGGGCAAACGCCAACAACCGTGCGTCCAGACTGTGACAGTGCGGAGGACACGACTGTCACGGTTTCATAGGACTTAACCAGCGTCGAAAGCATTTCGATGATGCCGTTCATGAAATCCTCTGGGGACAATTCACCGCGTTCGACCGAGCCTAACTGTTCCTCCCATTCTGCGGTCAATTTGGCGGATTTCAGCTGATCGGGCATCGCCCAAATCAGTGCTAAGCCTTTTTCGGTGGGAATGAGCAACTTTTTCTTGCGTTCCACGAAGCCGGAACGCACCAGCTTTTCAATCACTCCGGCACGGGTCGCGGGTGTTCCCAGCCCCTTGCGCTCTGCGTCCTCCAGCTTGGCGAAATCCTCTGCGCTGGCGTGCTCCATTGCCGCAAGAAGGGTGTCCTCGCTGAAATGCGTTGGAGGTGAGGTTGTGCCTTCTTTGAGCCGTGCATCTGCACCAGAAAGCTGCTGGCCGTCCGTCAATTCCGGAAAGGGCAAGGCTGATTCTTCCTGTTGTTTCTCCTTCTTTTTCAGAACGGAAGAAATGCCCGTTCGATCGCCTTCCAGCCTGCGGAGATTTCCGTGCGGCCTTTTGTGGTAAAAGAAGTGCCGCCACAATCGAGTGTGACGGCAGTTTCTTCGTAAATATGGGGTTCGCCCACAGCGCATAAAAGGCGGGCAGCAATCAGATACAGGATGTTTCGCTCGCCTGTGGGAAGGGCAGAAAGGTCGGCGGCAGCGATTTCCGCCGTCGGGATAACCGCATGGTGATCGGAAACTTTGCTGTTGTCCACCACCTGAGCGGAATTGACCGGAAGCGCTAAACCTTTCACAAATGGCAGCGTTGGAGCTACGGTTGCGCACAGCGCGGGAAGCCCCTCCTCCATATCCGTGGTCAAATAGCGGCTGTCCGTTCTCGGATAGGTCGCAAGCCGTTTCTCATAAAGTGCCTGCAAACAATCAAGCACCTGTTGAGCTGTAAAATCGAATAATCGGTTCGCTTCACGCTGCAATGTGGTCAGATCGTAGAGCTTTGGCGGGCGTTCCGTTTTCTCTTTTCGGGTGATGGACTGCACTGCCGCAGTTTTTCCAAGGCAACCCAAACGCAGCTTTTCAGCGTCGGTTTTGGATGAAAACCTTTCACTTGCCGCATGAAACCCCTGCAAATCCAGCTCCACGGTGTAGAATTTCTCCTTTTTGAAGTTCGCAATGGCGGCTTCGCGCTCCGCAAGAAGCGCAAGGGTTGGCGTTTGCACACGCCCGATATTCAGCGTCTTGCCTTTATAAAGGCAGGTAAACAGGCGAGTGCCGTTAATGCCGATCAGCCAGTCCGCCTTTGCGCGGCAGAGCGCGGCCTGATATAAATTGTCGTAATTCTGACTATCCAGCAGATGGTCGAATCCTTTGCGGATTGCCGCTTCCTCCATCGAGGAAATCCACAGTCGCTTGACCGGTTTCCGGCACCCGCACAGATTGTAGGTCAGCCGAAAAATCAGTTCGCCCTCGCGCCCTGCATCGGTCGCACAGACCAGCGAATCTACACGTTCATCCTTCATCAGTGCGTCGAGGATCGAGAACTGCTTCTTCGTGTCGGGCAATACCCGGAACTGCCACGGGTCGGGCAAAATCGGCAAATCCGCATATGTCCATTTGGAGTAGCGCGGGTCGTAAGCATCTGCGGGGGCAAGCTCAACCAGATGCCCGATGCACCAGCTCACCAGCCAGCCGTTCCCTTCCATGTAGCCGTCACGCCGGCTTTTTGCTCCAAGCACTTTTGCCAGAGCCATCGCAACCGACGGTTTCTCAGATATCACAAGTTTTATTTTTTATCACTCCGTTTCATCAATTTTCGGTAGCAAATCCCAATGCAGGGCGAACCGCGCCCATAGGAACATCCCGCACAGGGATGCTCTTGGGGTAGCTCGGCGGGCGGTTCCGGCTCCTGCCGTTCGTTTGGCCTTTGGGACATCATCCATTCGTAGGGGCTGTCGGTGAATCGCATTACGGCTCGTCCTCCGGCTCTCCATAGTAATCGTCCGGATAATCCGGTTCATCAGGTTCGCCGTAGGGGTCGCGCTCCGGCTCCGGCGCGTCGTCTTCGTTGACCATTTCCTCCTCGCCGTCGTCAATCAGCTCGTCGAAATCTTCTGCGTCGTCAAGAGCCTTTTTCGGCTTATAAATCTTGAAATACCAGCCGATACCGCCAGCAGCCAGCGCCGCAAACAAAGCCAGAATCAGCGTGCCAGTATTGCTTTTTTCCTGCTTTTTCGGCTCAGTTTCGGTATCTTCTGCGGGTTCGGGAGTCCTTCCAGTACAATCTTTCATAGAAATTGCGCAGACCGGACAACCGGTATTGACCTCTCCGGGAGCGCATTTTTCCTTACAGCTACAGACCGGTTCTGGCTCCGGGATTGCTGACTGCGACGAATCATCGGTTTTTTTATCTTTTTCCGCCATCGAAAGCAGGTCGGATTCCTTCACTGTGTCAAGTAAATACACGTTTTCGCTGTCACGCGCCTTATCAATAATCAGATAAAATGTGTTATCATCTTTTGTCGATACGGTAAAAAACTCTTTGCCGTCTTCATCGGTCACGTTGTCCATAACGGTGCCTTGTCCATTCGGGGTCAGGGTTTTTGAAGAATCTGTCCTATTGGTAGGTTCTTCGCTGACAGGAATCGCCGATACAGACGGCTTTTCGTCTGCATCCGGTTTGACAACGGATGTAGTGGGCTTGGTATTGGTTGCCTGAGTGCTGGCAGAAACCAACTGCGGACTGCTTGCGGCAGGCTTCTGATAACCCGTATTTTTGATTGATACAGGTTGAGAAGTGTTTCCGGCGCGGTCGGTCGCCTGCAAAGAAATCTGCGCGACACTGCCGATATTTTTCAGTGGCACGCTCAGCGTTCCCGTTGCGGGGTAAGTAAAGCTTTTTCCCGCGACCAAAACCTCCGTCACGCCGGAGAGATCATCGCTGCACTCCACCTTGAGCGTGTCGCCGCTGATATGGCCCTTCACGGTCGGCGGGGTACGGTCAAAGCATTCGATATAGCGCGAATTTTCATAAATTTTCCCGTCCTGACCGGTTACGCGGACGTAAACAGTGCAATTATCGGATATATTCACCACGCCATAACAACGGCTGTCCCTTTGTTCCAGGTCGTTGGTGATATCCTTCCAGTTGCCGCCCTCAACCTTCACCTGCACCGACGAAAAACCGTTCCCGGCTTCATCGATAATGCAGATTTTTGCGAAGGTGCTTTGCGCCGCCCAGTCCGCAGGCAGCAGGATTTGGGCGGAAATTGCATCCGCGTCAGCGGCATAAGCTGCGCCTGCCGGAAGCATCACGCCGCTGCTCAAAATCAAGCATAAAAGCAGTGCGGTTGTGCGTTTCAAAAGTGTCGTTTTCACGAATTATTCCTCCTTCGTCAAATTCATTGCGGGCGGCTCTTTCGCGGAGCGGATCAGGTCAAGCAGATCGCGCAGTTCTTCTGGCGATGCCGCAACGCTGCGGACTGCCTGCAAAATAGTAAGGTTTTCCTGCTCAGTGATTTGTCGCTCGATATCGCGCACCCGCGCCTGCCATTCGCTAGCTTTTTCTTTAGCTTTTATGAGTTCGCCCTTCAATCGGTCGATCTTGCTTTCTCGTGATTCACGCATGGTTTTTACCTCCAATCCTGCCGGGGATGTAATCGGCAAAGTCCTTTACTGTGTTGAAAATGCGCTTGTTATTCACCCAGCGTTGAAGCTGGCGGGTAATCGCCGGAGCGTTCGGGCGGTCGTAGACCATCACAAACGGTTCAAATCCCATATCGCGCAGAGTTTCTACTCGGTACAAATCCTGCTCATGTGTGCTGCCGAAGTTGGTCAGCACATACACGCGCCGCCTGCGGGCACTGCGAATGTTGGTCAGTTCCAAAAACTTCTGAAAGTAACCGGTCAGATCATCGTTTGGATTATCCCATGCGAAATGAACCGCCTTGGTTTTGACCTTGTTCAGCAGCGCTACGTTATCCGGCGTGATCAGCCGCACGTCCAGACCTTGTGAGAAATCCACCCACGCGCGGCTCTCCGCAAGCTGTAAAATCAGCTTTTCATGGTTAGGGCAGGCGAGTAAATTTGCGTCAAGCAGCTTGATTTCCCGCTGTCCGCGCCAAAATTCGGAAAGGTCAGCGGTTTGAATGCTCCGCCGGCCTTCTTTCTGGCTGACAATGCAAAATCCGCAGTTTCTAAGGACAACCTCGGCTCAAAAAGCCGTAGGCCGTGTCCGAAAACTGCGGATAAAGGGCATAATCCGGGTAAATGTGTTCCACTTCATCGGGAAGATTGCCCGAAAGCCCGTAACCTGTGCCGCCCTTGATAACTTCGTCGGCATTGGTTACAAAAATAGTATCTTTTGAATAGGTATCCGTGAACACCCGGCTCTTGTAAACAAGGTCGTAATCTCCCTCCGGATTCCACCACTCGACCTGATCTCCCTGCGCCTTATGATAGGCGGAGAGTTTCATTAAGCAGAGATTCGGCCAATTATGGGAATCCACATCGATCAATCCGATTTTCATAAACGCTCCTTTATGGTATTCTGGCATATGCATAGAAATGTTCCTGCCAATAGCTGTTATTAACGCTCGCATAGGAAATTGGGTAGAGTAGGAAAGCGCCGCCTTACCACGTTTCCGCAGCAGGTTTGCGCAGACCCCTCTCAGAACCGGACTTACCCCTCTCGGAGTATCTCGGCTCGCCGTCTTTGCTCCACTGCAAAAATAACTTATCAGAATCCATGATGAATTTTCACATGACAGTCGTGACAAACTGCCAGAGTTTTGCGGCGCTTCGCAATCATCACCTGTTCCCAGGGCTTTTTCCCGTTCAGGTTTTTGACCTTGTTTACATGGTGAATTTCCAACTTCACATCAGTCGCGCCGCAGAGTTCACATTTCTTTGCTTTCAGTCGGGCATCGAATGTAGTCCTGCCTTTTGTAATCATAGGAATCACTGTAGGCTGAATGTCCTCACACGTTTTGCCCTCAATCTCATTAAATTTCGCGAGACAGCGCACTTTGGACCCGGATTTTGTTTCATAGGGAATGCCCCATCGCTTCTTTCCGACGCGGTACTTGTCGTAGATTTTGGACAACTTGCACTTGTGCTTCCCCGCCAGCGTTTTCAAACAGCTATACTCCATCAGGTAACTGAAATAGTTCAAACATCTGTAGTTGCTGGCAAGAAAATAGTAATTGCAAAGCCCTCTCAGTTCCGCATCAAAAATCGTCACAATTTCCAAATCCGTGTGCCGCAGTAAAGACAACCGCGCAACCGGCTCCAGTTTTCCGTTATCCGCCCTCTGTCGGACTGCATCTCTTGCAAACAGGAATTTTTCAATCTTATCCTGTAGAGGAATCAGCAGTTCAACGGTGTTATTCATTGTCCGCTGTTTGCACTTTTTCCACGGCTTTACCTGCTGGTCATGGCGTACCCTCACATCATAGCTGAGAAATCGCGCACATTCACTGCTATGGGTAATCAGCGTTTTTTCCTGACTCAATTCCATTTTCAGGGTGTCACGGATAAACTCCGTCAATTTTGCTTTCATCCATTCACAGTCCTGTTTGCTTCCATTAACAGCAATCAGAAAATCATCGGCATACCGGACATATTTCAGTTTCTTGTCGTTGCAAAGTTTTGCGGGAGTTTTTCTTAGTTTCTTTCCAACCGCAACATATTCTGCAATCAGCTTGTCCCGCTCTGCTCCCGGCTTCCGCCTGTTGATTTTTCGCTTGATATTTGCACGTTTTCTCTGTAATACTGCATATTCAGGCGTCACAGTATAGGGAGTTTTGTTGTCAAAGGATTTCTTCAATTCTTCAACGAATCTGTCCAGTTCGTTCAAATAGATATTCGCCAGGATGGGCGAAATAATCCCGCCCTGCGGACAGCCGCTGTAGGTGCCGTAATACTTCCAGTCCTCCATATATCCGGCGTTCAAAAACGTCCGCAGGAGCTTGAGAAATCTGGCATCCTTGATTTTCTTTCCAATAACAGCAATCAAAACAGAGTGGTCGATGTTGTCAAAACAGCCTTTGATGTCGCCTTCGACAAACCATTTTGCGCCGATAAATTCGTGCGAAAGCTGTGACAGGGCCGTATGACAGCTTCTTCCGGGCCGGAATCCATGGGAATAGTTCGAGAACACCGGCTCATAAACCGCTTCCAGTATCATGCGCATTACTTCCTGCACCAGCTTGTCCGTGAAAGTTGGCAAACCCAACGGACGCATTTTGCCGTTCGATTTCTGAATATAGGTGCGCCGCACAGGTTTCGGACGGTAGGTCTCACTTCTCAGTGCGTCAATAATTCTTGTCACATACTCCTCGCTGAATCCGTCCGCCGTATCATTGTCCACGCCTTTTGTAGCGGCACCATTATTGGAATACAGGTGCTGGTAGGCGATGTAGTAGATGTCCGGGCGGAGCATATAGCGAAAGAGCCTTGTAAATATTTCATCATGGTGTTTGCTTGAGTTTTCCTGCAATTTGGTCAAAATCTCTATCGTTGGTTTCAATGAGGTTTTCCTCCCTAATCAATTTTGATTTTGATACGCTCAGACTGCATCCCTTCGCCATGTGAGCGGTTCTCCCGCATCCGTTTTTACGGCTTTCCCTGTCAGTTCAGGGTTCTCAGACTACTATGGATGCTCCGTTGCCCTGCCGGATTTTCAGTGTCTGCCACATAGCCCTTTCAGGCGTTCCGGTTTAGGCAATCTCCAGTTAACGGAAGTAGTAGGCAAATGTGAATTGTCGGTAATGTGCTTTCGTTCCGTTAACGCCGGTTCTCCGGCGCGCCGTGCGTCATATTTGATAACGTATCAGAGGGCAACCCTCTCTGATACCGTCCGCACCGCAGGTTTCAGGCAAATTTCCTGCGCCCGCACTGAACAGGGGCTGGGAACTCGCAAGATTCAAACCCAGAATCATCCTCATATTCACTTATCCTTGCAGTTCAGTCGCACCCGATTGCCTTTAGGTGACTTACCGCTTTCCTGACGTGCTCTGTTCCCGTGTCAGCTTTCGCCTTTCGGTTAGTCAGGTGGATTCCCGCGTTATCTTACGGGGTAGGGCCTTTCTCTGTCCTCCTTTCGTCTACTTCTACTTCCGTCCTATCTGGACGCACATTGCCGCAATGAATGAATTTCCCATCGCCAACGTAAATTCCGATATGGCTGATCGGCCCCGGCGAACTGTACGTCCTGGTGAAGAAAATCAAATCACCAGGCTGCGCTTCCGACTTGGGAATCACCGTGCAGCGGTTATAAATGCCAGTCGCGGTGGTTCGTTCGATACTCATTGCGCCCGATTGGTTGAGCACCCAGCACACAAAGCCCGAGCAGTCAAACGAGGTCGCGGGAGAACTGCCGCCCCAAACGTATGGCCAGCCGAGGTATTTTTCCGCTTCTTCGAGCATCGCGGCAAAGGTTCCGTCGCCCACCGGGGAACCGGAATAATCGGGAATTTCCGGGCCGCCGGGTGTTCCGGGAATTGCGCCGCCGCCCGTGCCATCGTCGCCAGTATCTACGAAAAAGTAAGGATTCAGATATTCGCCATTGAGCAGCACTTCCAGATGAAGGTGTGGGCCGGTACTCTCGCCGGTGCTTCCCACGGCGGCGATCACATCCCCGCGTTTGACCTCCTGACCGGCGCTGACCGCAAGGCTGGAACAATGCGCGTATCGGGATTCGTAGACCTGATCGTCGGCAATTGTCACGCACAAGCCATAACTTCCAGCATCGCCCGCTGAAGTGACAAATCCATCCTGAATTGCACGGATTTCCGTTCCCTGCGCAGCAGCTATATCAATGCCGCGATGCAAGTCTTTTTCTCCGGTCGTGGGGTGTACCCGGTAGCCGTAACCGCTGGTCACATTGCCCAGCCACGCGAGATCGAAAGGATTCCCAAACGCCTGCCGGTTGCCCAGCGTCTGCATATAGACCCCGTAACGGTCGGATTCCTCGCCCGCCGCCAGATAGTTGCCGATCACATCAAACAGCGGTTTCACTGTCAGCGTGGTTTGCAGGACGGACACTTCGTAGGGATTTCCAGCGTCGTCCTCACGGTTTTCGGTTACGGCCTCCCGTGTGAGCGTGTATTGCTCGCTGAAAAGCTGCTCGATTTCGCCCCGGATCTCATCAAACGTGAACGCATTGAACTTCGTTGAGAGATAACCCAATAATTCATATGGGTTATGACTGATTTCGCCGATGTTGTAGCGGTATTCGTCATAACCGGGGTAACTTTCCTCGGTTTTATTGATATCGAGCTGCAAATCGACCTCCATTTCGGTGTAATAAAGGTCTGCATCGCAGATATCCTCCTCAATTGCCATATATGCGGTCGAAATGTACGAGCTTTGAATACCAGAAAGCATTGCCGTGCAGGAAGTCATCCCAGCGGAGAAAAACATCACGATCATCGCCAGAACTGCGACTATCAATAGCATTGATTTTCGCGCTGCGATTTGCTGCGCCGCCGCTCGGACGATCTGCCCGGTGGAGGTCAAAACATTCTGCGTAAGCTGCGCCGCCTGTTTGGTTTCATGCGCTGCCTGCGCATATTTGCGCTTGATTTGCTGCTTTTGCATCCACTTTGCAAGCGTGTGCTGCTTTTGCAGTTCGGGATGGTCGCGAAGGGCGGTTTGCCACGCAAGGTTCGCTTTTTCTTTTGCGGCTTGCCGTTCCGCGTGGCGGAGGGCGCGATAAGGCTGGGAGCGGCGGCGGGTACGGCTCCAACGCAGGAAACGGCCTGCGCCCTGTTCTGCTAAAAGTTCACTTTTATGCGCCGCTTCTACCGACACATTTTGCTGCTCGGATTCATGGATTTTGCTGTGCAGCTTCATCACGGCCGCAGTTCTGACCAGACCTCCTGCACGGGCGGGAAGCGAAGGCTTCCCGTACTCTGGTCGGATTTCCTGCTCAAAGTGCAAGCGGCGACGTATTTTGCCGGTCTCGCTGTCGACTTCCTTCTCGATAGACAGTCGGCGCTTCTTTGGGAGTCTTTCTCGCGCCTGTTCCAAGCGTTTTTCAGCCTTTTCGACGCGCTTTTCGGCCTTTTCATATTTCCGCTGTTGCCGAGATAAAAGGGATTCCTCCATACCCGATGGCGCGGCTGCGTTTGGTGGCTCGTCCTCAAACCGTAGCCGCCCAGAGGTTGCTTCAGGCGGTGGCACTTGTGGAGATGCCCGCGCAGCAGGTTCGTCTGGCGGTGGCGCTTGGGCAGATGCCCGCGCAGCAGGTTCGTCTGGCGTAACCGGCTGTTCTGCACTTTTATAATTTTTAGTATATGAATATAAATGTGCGTTTAGTTCAGCCTGCGAATCGGTGCTGTTAATTGAGCTTTCGACTGAGGGCGTGTTTGCATTTCTGTTTGTGCCTGCGTCCGATGCTGTCTGTCTGGACTTGACTGCATTGGACGCAAATCTTACTGCCTGCTGTTGCGCATAGGCTTTCTGGTTTTCCTCTGTCACCGGTTCTGACGGCTGCGGATCATTTTCTTCCGTATCAAAACGCAACCGTTTCGGAAAATCCGTATCCGGCGAATACTGATTGCTGACGGATTCCGATTCTGCTGGTGGTTTCACAGGCACTTCAATTTCAGATGCAAACTGCATGAAATGACGTTGTTTTGCCTTCTTTTGCACGTTTTTGGTGTTGCAGCGGGATACATTCGAGCTTTTATCCTCGTCAAACCGAAGTCGGCCGCCGTCCTCTACAGTTCGTAGCTTTCGTCTCGCCGAATGCGTGTCAGGCGGTTTATCTGCTCGAATCCGCAACGGTGTATCACCAGCACGCCGCGATTTGCAGGCTTCCGCTTTTTCCGTCGCCAAAACCCGAACAGCATCCGCAGAATGTTTTGCGGCCCGCCGTTTTTTCGCTTTTCTGCCGAGTTTTTTGCTGCGTTTGCGACGGTCAGGAAGGGGCGGTGGTTCAGGCTTGATGACTGGCACAGCTGCCAACATGGGAGCATCCGCAGCCATGCGCATGGAAGGGATGTCGGGAATCGGCGTGCTGAGTTCAGCCGGTTCCGGTGTACCGGCCCAAACCGCTTCTTCTGCCGTTTGTTGAACAATGCGGGACTGTTTGCGGCGCTTTTTGCCGTCGCTGGCGCTGCTTTCAGCGCGCTGCACTGCTCGGCGTCCAGCTTCCTGCTCGGCGGGGCGCTCTCGTTCAAAGGAGATGTCCGTCAAACGCTGACTGATCCGTTTTTCCTCGCCGGAAACTTGATTTTGTTCGACCAGCGCGCCCCGCTTCATTTTTTGAAATCGTTTTGCCCGTGCTTGATAACGGTTTTTGCTCAGTAAAATCATCTCGCTTTCAAAATCATGTGTTTTCCTCTGCTAAATCTTCCGGGCGGGTCGTCATGATCCGGTACAGTTCGGTGTCCTTGGGAAAGTGATCGACAAATGGGATAATCACGTTCCCGTAAAACAAAAGCCCCTCGCCAGCGTTGCTGTTGGTCACGTAGCCGAGCTGGTGAGGGGAAATATTGAGCTGTTTGGCAAGGATTTGCCGGTCGCCGCCTGCCTGATTCAACATATAGACAAAATCGCTATTTTCAAAGATGTTTTGGATTTCTCTGGATGCAAGCAAATCCTTAACATTCTGTGTGATACCGGTCGGGATGCCGCCCCACTTTCGGAAGCGTTTCCAGATTTCCACCGTGTAGGCGGCAGTTTGTTCTTCGCGCAGCAAAAGATGCATTTCATCAACATAAAGCCGGGTCGATTTATGCGCTTCGCGGTTCTCGCTGACGCGTCCCCAGACCTGATCCTGTACGACCTGCATCCCGAACTTTTTCAGCTGGTTACCGAGCTTTTTAATCACATAACAAACGATTCTGCTGTTGATTTTAACGTTTGTCTGATGATTGAAAACATTCAGCGATCCGGTAACATAAATTTCAAGCGCGGTCGCCAACCGCTGCGCTTCCGGCTCCGGCTGCTGGCAAAGCAGCTTGTGGAGGTCGCCCAGAATCGGCATTTTCTCCGGACGCGGGTCCTGCAAATATTCTCGATAAACCATGTGGACACAGCGGTCGATCACCGTTTTTTCGACTGGCTCTAAACCGCCTTTTCCGCCAACGATCAGCTCCATCAGCGACAGCACAAAATCGCTTTTTAAGGTCAGCGGATTATCGTCTTCAGAGTAATTCAAGGTAAGATCCATGGGGTTAATGAACTGGTCGGACGCGGGCGAAATGTCGATCACCTGACCGCCCAGCCGTTCCACAAGGGGCGCGTACTCGGCTTCCGGGTCGATAATGGCGATATCGTCCGAGGTAATCAGGAATGCGTTGGCAATCTCGCGCTTCGCCGAGAAAGATTTACCGCTGCCGGGAGTGCCTAAAATCAGCCCGTTCGGGTTTTTGAGTTTCTTGCGATCAGCCATGATTAAGTTGTTGGAAAGGGCGTTTAATCCGTAATACAGCGCTTCCCCGCGCATAAAAAGTTCCTGCGTCGTAAATGGCACAAATATTGCGGTGCTGCTTGTAGTAAGCCCGCGCTGGATTGAAATTTGGTTCAATCCCAGTGGCAGGGAGGACATCAGCCCCTGCTCCTGCTGGTAGTCCAGACGGCGCAGCGCACAGTTATACTTCTGCGCAATCCCAGCCGTCTGAAATACATTATTCTCAAGTTTTTGCCTCGTTTCTGCCAAATTCATGACCAGCATCGTGACAAGGAACATCCGCTCGTTGCGGCTCTGCAAATCTTCCAGAAGTGTCTTTGCTTCACTGCTATAAGTCGATAGATCGGATGGAATGATCTCCATATCGTATCCGGCGCGGACGGCTTTCTTCTGTTCCTCGATCGTCATGCGTTGTAAGTCCGTAATTTTGCGCTTCACATTTTTGATTGCAGCGCTCTGGTCGATAGACTGAATATGCAGCGTAACAACCATGCTGCTTTCGAGATCGAGAAAGTCCGCCAGCATCCGGTCGGTCAGCTCCGGCGCAAGGATTTGCAGGAACGACATCGCGCCGTAAGTCCTTCCGATTTGGAACATCCGACCGTTTTTGAATGTGAAGCTGTCCGGCGCAATAAAATCCTTGCTGGAAAGACCGGTTTTTGCGATTGCATCCCACGCAAACCGGAATTTCTGGCCGTCCGCCGGATGGAACATCTTGTGCAGCACCGAAAGCCGCTCATAGCCGTCCAGCGAATGCGCACGCACGCCCAGCGTCTTAAAATTCGCCAACACATCGGCTTCAATGCGTTCCAGCCGGGGCTTTGCCGATTTCAGGTTTTCCGCTTCCACACCGAAGGTGATGTACTTGGTTTTTGTCAGACCGTTATTGCCCTTGGAAAGCTGGCCTTTTAACATATCCGAATATTCCTCGCGGATGCTGTTGAAAGCGTCCGCCTGCGCCGGAATGTAGATGGAACGGCGCTGCTCCTCCATATCGGCGGGCTGGTTCAGAAATGAGAACTGGACACGTATGGAACTGTCAAAATAATTGAGGAAATCACACCAGTTTTCAAAAATCAGGTTCTTATCTTCGTTTTGCGCAAGTTGGTAGTTGATATCGTAAAACTGTACCTGTTTTGTGAAAAAATGCTCGTTTACAATACAAATTCCATCGCGGCACATCTCCTGATAGGGGATGGTCTGCTGAGCAGTCTGTGGGATTTTACCATCCTGCTTTGCTTTGCGGATGGACGCGGTAAGCCGCCGTTTATCGCGGCCGCTCAGCTTGGCATCCGGGGTTAGTCGGATGGTGCTGCGCAAGTCCGCCTTATCTTTTCGGTGCTGCATTTTTGCGGCTTGCAGCTTTCTTGCCTGTTTTGCCTGCTGCCTGTTTTTCAATACGCAAATCCTCCTCGTTTTCGGATTGATTTAGCCGCGATAATGCGGCATACATATTTTCGGTCTGGTATGGCCGGAATTTCGGGGAAAGGAACTGCGCCCGGATAAAATGGCTTAAAATCACTTCCAAAGGCTGGCCGTCCTTCTCGTAAATCCCGAACAGGAAAAAGGGCAGCATCAGCCCGATCATAAGCAATGCTGCCGGTTCATTCCCGATCATGCTGCGAGTGAAAATGTAAGTAGGGATGCCGACTAAACCGCCTGCGCCGAAGCAAATCAACTGGCGTTTTGTCAGGTTAAAGGCAACCTTCGTTTTCACTTTTGTAAGGTCTTTGGGGACAGGTACAAAGGGCAATTATCTCACCTCCCGGTCTTTCGGTTTTGCGGCGGGTTTATCGCCAGGGCCGGGTTTTGCCGCGAGCTGCTCCTTGATGGAGGGCTTATGCGTCTGCTCCTGGGCGCGTTCCTCCCGCCGCATAAAGAAATATTGCCCCCGTTTGCCGTCCGGCTGTGCAATATACATGGGCTGCTCCACCTGCTCCTGCACCTTCTGAAAAAGCCGGTACATATCGTCCTGAGAGGCCAGGGGCAGAAAGTAAGGGGATACCTCCACCATAAAATGTGTCTTGTCGGGGGTGTTCGGCTCAGTCAGGCTTTGCAGCTCGGATGCGAGACGGTCTGCCTCTGTCTGGATGCGAGATTCATCCAGTTTTTGAACATGAACCGCGATATGGCCCTTGGGCATTCGCTCCCGGCGGTCATGTTCCCGGCGAAGCGCCCCCTGCACCACGCTTTCATCGTCTGCTTCGTTCCGCGTATCCATAATATCGCCATAGTGGTATTTCAAGCTGGGAATCGTCTCGTAGTTGTATTCCTTTTCCGGGATACGCACCTCTTTCCCGCCAATGAAGGTAACAGTCACATCGGTATAGGGTGAAGATGCCCGCTCCGTAAATTTTGCCATCTGGTGCTGGTCCTGCTGATACAGATTGGCCATCAGTCCGTTTTTGCCGTCCCCCAGCAGCTCCACAGAGTAAGCCAGGACCGGCTCCCTGGTTTGGCGGTGATAGTATTGGCAGGTGTTATAGCTCCGGGTCCCAGCTATGAACATATCCCGCTCATTCAAACACTCCACACCGCTTTGCCGGAAAATGACCACAAAATTCCGCTTGGCAGGGTTCTTCGTGGCGGCACCCTCTCGCATAGCGTCCAGCGCATAGGTCAAGTCCTTCTGATAAAACGCTGTTTTCTGCACCAAAATTTGCGGGAGAACTGTTTCCAGGTCTACATTCATAAATTTTTGCAGACCGTCCGGACTCTGCGCGGGAGCGTCTGCCGCCAGCGGGTAGAGGGTGAGATCATCCGCCTTGTCCACAGCATCGGCCATTACCGCGCCCAGGGCGTCCAATTCAAAATTGCAGCTTTCCCAATGGTCAGCCATAACCTCCAACGGATTTTGAAATTTCAGAAAGTAGGCTACTTCTGTTTCCATGAGCGGTTTCTCGGTGAAATACTGAAACACCTCCGCAGTTTTGGCGATCCGGTCTGCGCCATCAATCAGTTCCTGGCGGTCTTTCAGTAGCAGCTCCGCACGGTAATCAGCATAATTCTCCGTTACACGATCCAAAAGCTGTTGATAGAGTTTTTCCAGGTCCATCAGCGCGCCTCCCGGTCTTTCGGCTTTGCAGCGGGTTTATCATCTGGGATGGATTTTGCCGCGAGCTGCTCCTTGATAGAGGGTTTCTTAGCGGCCAACCCCGGCTGTTCCCGCATAGCGTCCATTTCCTTCCGAGCCATGTTGACAAAACCATCCACCAGAGCGGAGTGGCTGTTGACGACATAGTAGCAGCGGCGATCCTCCGCTTCAACCATGGGGACAGCCGCCGCCCACGTCTTATTGCTGCGGGAAAATCGTTCATCCCAGTCCTTGCTCTGAATGGTAGCGGCTAACACATAGCTCACGCGCTCCGGGCCGAACTCTGCCAGAACCCCCTTTACGTCCGCTTTGAGGTACATTCCATCGTAACCATCCCGAATCGCTGCTTCTATGGCCTCCTTACAAGCCTCGTTCGCTTGGCGGGAAGCTCGAAATGCGTCCAGTTCTCCGTGTTCCCTGGCATATTCGCCGGAGTGTTGATAGAGCGGAATCGCGCGGGTGGCTTCCAGCAGACTGTCAGCGCGGTCCTCAATACATTCCCGCACATTGTCCATGTGACCCGTTTCCATATCGCGGAAGTCCTTGAAAATATCAGCCAGCGGCGAAGGGGATTCCAACAGCGCTGCCGCCTGCGACGCTGGCAGTTCAGTAACCTCCAACGCCATCAAGATATCTTCACGGATGGTATATTCATAAGCGTGGTTCAGCGCCTCCTCCGGGGTAAGGCCCAACAGTCCATGTTTGAACCGCTCCTGTTCCGCCGCCATTTTGTCATATAATGCCTGATTCAATTTTTCTGCGTCCATCACGAACTCCTTCCTTATAATAATTTCTCATAGCACAGCTTCATCTGCGACGGGCAGAGATCAGCAGCAGGGCGGCGCTGGCCAGTCCATCGGATCTCTGGTGGGCTTATGGATAATTCCATATTTTTTCAAATGGCTTCCCACAATTACCGCGCCTCTTTATCTGCCGTCCGTTTTGCGGCTTTTGCCGGTGCGGGACGATTTTCCGTTTCCTTTGAAGCTCCCGCTGCTTCTTTCAGTGTACCGCGCACCGAAGGGCGCTCCATTTCTTTCTGATATGCACCTAAAATCGCGCCGTGAAGCGCTTCCCGCATTTCTTTCGTCGTAGGACAGCAAATGTCATGATATTGCCCATCCTGTCCTTTTCGGCTGGGCATTGCAACAAACGGCCCCTTTTCAGAATTGTAAATACGGATATTATTGACAGCAAAGCAGCCGCCAATATTAGCGCTGGCATACGCCAGCAGTTTGTCAGGTTCCTTGACCGGATAAACTTTTACGTCTACTCCGGGCAAACCAGACGTTTCCGGGGTTGCAGAGTTTTTCAAGTGGCATCCTCCTTTTAAAATCCGGTTTTAATGGCTGTTAAAAATTGAGCGGCTGACAGCACTGGTTTTGAACAGCGAAAAGCACAGCAGCACCGTATATCCGGCGCATTGCCAGATAGCGGCATGGATATTTGCCGCGCTGCTGATCTGACTGACTAAAACCGAGTAAATCGCCACGCAAATCATAATGAAAAAGCCTTGCAGCCCAAGAGCCACAAGACCTCGCAAATAATTGTTCCCCATCTGGCCCCAATCCCGATTGGTCATGGTCGCAAACGGGATCGCGCCAATGGAGCAGTAAATGTAAATTTCGATCATACGGCCAATCAGCACGATCATCACGCACAGGGACAATATCGGCATGGTGATTTTGAGCAGCATGGATTCCACAAGCAAGCCGAATAGTTCGCCGATCTCCATTGTTTCCAGCTGTGCGGCAATATCACCGACAGCCGACGCGAAATCAATTTCCGTACTTCCGTTTATGATGCCGGCGCTTTGCTGCACTACGTTTTGTGACAGCTCGAAAATCGCCATTGTGAGATCAAAGGTGTGCGTGACAAGATAAACCGCTATAAAGCCTTTTAATACCCACTTATAGAGCGCGAAAGTTTCAAAATCGTGGAAGTTATTTTTCTCCATGAGCATTGAAATAAGCTCATAGCAGAGCACAAAAGTAATGATGATCCCTGCTATTGGAACTATAACATTGTCGCTCAAATTGCGGATCATGGAGAAGACCCCGGCGTTCCATGCCGCCGGGGTAGTCCCCACATTTGCCGCAACTTCCCCGACCTCCGTATTGATCTGGTCGAACATCCCGTCAAGATTGCCTGTGATGCACTCCCGCAGGATTTCTTTTATCCAATCCTGAATAATGTCGAGGATATTCAGCATAAATCAGCCCTCCGGTATCAGCCGAAAAGGTTTGCAAGCAGGGGGATAAGCTGCATCCCGATCAGGGCGACGCCTCCTCCCGCCATGAGCTGTTTCATGCCCTGCGACTTCGCACCCGGGTTATCATTACCATAACCTTCTAAGAGATTGATAACGCCCCATACGCCAAGGCCAGCGCCCAGCGCGATCACGAGGACTTTCAGTGTGTCGATCGAAGCAGTAAAGAATTCCATAAAATTTCCTCCATAAGATGTTATAAAAATAAGATTGTTGTTGTTCAGGGGAACCCTTCCCCATGGATATATAGCCACTGGCAGAAGTTAAATCAGCCAGATGCTTTCCCGGAAGCGGGCGGCGCGTCGAGTTCACAGCATTCGTACACATCGTCCGGCTTTACGGTCAGTCGATGGCTCAGATATTTCGCAATATCAAAAGCATTCTTTGGGTCGTAGTCCGATAAATATTTGTACTGCGGATGCTTCGTAATATCATATTTATCGGAGAAGAATGGACGGACGCCCTGCACCTGTAATATGCACTTACCTCCGTCCATTACCGCTAATTCATCGCATGACATCAATTCCTTTCCTAATTTTTGGTAATTTACGCCCATGCTCCGTTGACTGCCCCTTGTATCGGATGTGTTATAAAGGTCGATAGTCTCTTTTCCTAGCGTTTCCGATATTTCCTTTAATGTGCTGCGCTCCTTTCCACCGAGGAACAAAACGCAGGAACAGTTACCGATGATCGTTTCAGCGTTATCCTTATAAATCGCTTTGAGCTGGCTTTGGGTCTGCACCACGATATGAGCGGAGATTTCGCGGCTGCGGATCACGCTGATAAGGTGCTGAAAATTCGGGATTTTCTGATTTGCAAACTCGTCCAGCAGGCAGGTGACATGGGTTTTCAATGCGCCGCCATTTTGCAGCGCACGATCGCATAAAACATTGAACATTTGCGTGTAAACCATCGCTGCGATGAAGTTGAATGTGGTGTCTGTATCGG
Source organism: uncultured Eubacteriales bacterium (assembly GCA_910586105.1). GTDB lineage: Bacteria > Bacillota > Clostridia > Oscillospirales > Butyricicoccaceae > QXXE01. Next base: position 46,807 of record CAJUGU010000001.1, read on the forward strand.
ACACCACGCAGAACAGCGCCGTTTTGCGGTCGCCGATCTTTTCCAGCTCCAAATCATCGCCCTCCATCAGTTGGCGAACCTCCTTGATATCAAATGGAGCCATGCGAGCGCCGCAGCTAATAAGTATACTTTTTGCTGTTTTTCCGGCAGCCATTTTGTACTTCTTGTACTGCCGTACAGCAAAGTGCTCCGGATCGCGCTTTTCGAGCTGTTCAAACATCAAATCGACCGCGTTTTTGAAGGTTTCGTCATCTTCCCGGACTTCTGAGGCGTTTAGCATTTCCAGAAGTGTGGTCATGTTCTTTTCCTCCTCCGGGGCCTCATACCAGATGTACGAAATTAAGGCTTGATAATACAACGCTTCGGCCTTCGCCCAGAAATCTTCACCGCCTTTGCTGTCCTCGCCTTTGGTATTTTCCATAATGCAATTTACTAACTTTAAGATATCATTCTCACAATAGATATAGCGAAACGGGTTGTACCGCATAGACTGCTTAAAATCGATTGTATTGAGTATTTTAATCTCATATCCGCCTTTTTGAAGCATCTTTCCGCACTCCAAAACCACCGTGCCTTTCGGGTCGGTTACGATATAGGAAGCGTTCATTTGCATCAAATTTGGCTTAATATGAAATCGCGTTTTGCCGCTGCCGGAACCGCCGATTACTAACACATTTTTATTGATATTGTACTTCGGATTTTTGTTCCGTCCTACCATAACGCGCTCGGTCTGGGTCAGCAGGATATTCTGGTCAAACTTCGGGTTAATGAAAGGCTTGATATCCTCGGCTGTACCCCATCTTGCGCTGCCGTATTCGACCCCGTGGCGGTACTTCTTTGCGTTCTTCGCCTTGATGTAAACCGCCGCCCGAACGCACACCGCACCGACCAGCCCAACAATCAAATCCTGCGGGTGAAAGCTGAGCAGTGGGTTCTGCGAAATGATTTCGCCCAGGCTGGATATCGCCCCCATTCCTTTGGCGACCATATCTGCACCCGCTGCAAGCTGGTAAGCCTCGCCGACGCGGTCGAAAAACCAGAAAATAAACACGTAAGGGAAGTTCAAAATGAGGAACTTTTTCACATCAAATCTCACAGTTCGATTCCTCCCTTATCGCGGTTTTTGGCAACATCCTGCGCCATATTTTTGACCGCTTCTTTGAAGTACGAAAGCTGTGCCAGCAGGGACGGCTTTGGGGGCTTCTGAGCGCGGTTCAGGCTCTTTGCGGCGTACTCGGAAAAGGCGGCGTTTAGCGCGTCCGCGTCCCGCGCTTTGAAAAAGACAAGATATTTGCCCTGGGACGGGTCTTTTTTCAGCGCAAAATCTACGCCGTATTTTTTTGCGATCCGCTCAAAAGACTTGATGTTTTTATCGGTGATTTCAATGTTCTGAACGCCAGCATTCTGCCGGACAAGCTGTTTGACCGTCTGCTTGCCATGATGGATTTTGGGATTGCGGGCCTGCGTCAGATACTGGCGCATTGCCCACTTCAGCAGATCGGCGGTCAGCCTGCCGCCCGTCTTGCCGACCCGGATCGCTAATGCGACGGATTTGTCGCGAACTTCGTCCTGCATATGATCGTCCTCCCTTCATGCAGGCTGGAATGATATAAGCGCCTACGGCGGAACCCGCAGGCGACGGAGCAGGTATTTCATGCGTGCCCCTCCTGTTCTTCGCGGGCAAACCGTTCATCCAGTCGTGCGACGCTCCAATTCTGCTTGAATTGTCCCAACGGACCGGGACCAAACTGTTCCCGTGCATGGTCATCCAGTTCACGCAGCCGCGCCCACAATTCCGGGTGATGAACGCGCAGCTTTCGCAGCTCGCCAATCCTTTGCAGCGGGCAACACCAGCACGAAACACGGTTGTAAATTTCGTACAATCCGCCGAAGTCAAAGCCCCGGTCATAGCAAATCTGCAAAGCCTGTGCTTCAGTAATACCCCATTCGACCAGCGGATAACGCTTTTGCGGATTGTCCTTGCACCGCCACGCTTCATCAGCGGCAATGCCGATATAATGAACTGCGTTCTTTTCTTCCTTCAGGCGTTTCGCTTCACGTTCAATAAGATGTGTTTTCAGCTGGCCTGTACACCATCTGACACGCATTCCCGGCCAGCCATAGCCGGTCAGGGGCTGACCATTCGCAATGCGCCGGTCAATCGCCCGCTGTTGCCGCTGCGGAACGTCAAACATATACCACTCAAAGCTGTGCGGATTTCGCAGAGTGGTCACGTGAATGCCGCGTTTTTCGTACAAATATTTGTCCATTTTCGCGATATGCGCTCCCATTTCAGGGAAGTCCATTCCGGTATCTGCGAAAATGACACAATCAATCGGCATTTCTTTTTCGATCATTAGCAGAAGCATCGCGGTTGAATCTTTGCCGAAAGATGCCGAAACGATATGATATTGGTTATTTCCTGCCACATTTCCTCCTTGTTAGAAAAAATTGCCCCGGAAAGATTGCAGTCCTTCCAGGGCAAAACAGGTTGTGTTATTTGAGAGCTGTCCACTTTTCAGCGGATCCATTCATGGTAAAAGTGTGTGCGTTGGACGCTTCGACGATATCCCAATAAAACCATTTTCCGGCAGGAACATCGGTGAAGGTTTTGTAGCCGGTTACGACTGCATCCGCAGACGCCTTGCGCCCCAGAATGCGGTTGACCATTGCAATCGTTTCGGCGCGAGAAATGTTCTGGTTGGGACGGAAAGTGCCGTCCTCGTAACCATAAACCAGCCCAGCCGTCGCAGCCTGATTGATGTACTTTCGCGCCCAGTTTTCGGAAATATCCGTAAACTTATCCACCGTCTGCGTGTTGGAATTTCCGTAGAAGCGAGCCAAAATACTTGCCAGTTCCGCACGGGAAATGTTCTTGTCTGGGCCAAATGTCCCGTCCGGATAACCGGAAATTACGCCGAGATTTGCCAGCGTAGAAACCGCCGTGCTGTACCATGCGTTTGCAGGAACGTTCTTGAATCGGTTGATATTCGTGCCATAAGTGGCCTTCGCTTCGGAGGTCAGCAGCCGATACAAGATCGACGCAACTTCGGCGCGAGTGATATCAGCGGTGGGCGCGGCCTGTGTAGTCGTGCGGCCTACAATGTAGGCAAAATGGTCGGTACGGTTCAGCAGGGACAGCTTGGAGCCGCTGCCCAAAATATCGCCGTTATTAGAGCCGTTGTTGTTTCCGGTATCGTCACTGTTCGTGCCGTCGGGATCGGTGCTGCCCTGCTTAATCGTCACCTTCTGGACTTCGGAAGCCATTTCGGTTGCGGTCGCTTTATAGCGCACTTCGTAGCGGTCAGGGAACAGATTCTTAACGGTTTTACCGGTAATTGCCGTCCATCTGCCGCCCGAAATGCGGTATTCCATTGTTCTGTCCGTGTCGGTCAGCGTGCCGTCATTTTTGCCCTTGACGGTTTCATCGGTATGCCCAACATCGGGGGCTTCACGCCGCGCGGGAATCTTCACGGAAATCGGTTCGCTGGGCGGTACGCCGTCCTTGCCGGGGTATCGAATCAGGATTTCCTTGCCTGCGAGGTCGGAAACGTCCATCGGCTCCGGGCAGGGCTTCCAGGTCTTGCCGCCGTCGTCGCTGTACTCCATGTCGGGAGTGGTGTCAATCGTTTCTGTGTTCGGGTCAAAAATCAGGACGGGCGCGTCAGGGTTATTGGAAACCAGAACGGTGACACTCCGACTGGCAAATTCGTCCGCACTGGCAGGGTAGCGGAACAACAAGGTTTTACCCCGATAATCCTTCGTATTCAGCGCATTGCTAAGAGCCGTCCATGTCTGCCCGTTGTCGGCAGAAAACTCCGTTCCGGTCGCAGAAGTGATTGTTTTTGCCGTACCGTCAACCTCGACATGGGGCGCTTCGCGGCGTGCCGGAATCTTTACCTCAACGCCGGTGCTGGGGAAGGAGTCCTCGTCACCGTGGTTGCGGATAATGACTGTCTGGCCGGTCAGGTCAGAAACGTCAAGCGGTTCGGTGCAGGGATTCCACGTCTTGCCGCCGTCCGTAGAGTAATCCATGTCCGGGGTCGTGTTGACCGTTTCGGAATCGTTGTCCAGCTTCACATCCGGATTTTCGGTGCGGTTCGGAATTTTCACTTCAACCGGATCGCTGGCAAATTCATCGTCATTCGCAGACTTTCGCACGAGAATTATCTGACCAGCCAAGTCGGAAACGTCCATATCCGGGTCGCACTTAATCCATGTCACACCACCGTCCGTGCTGTACTCCATATCGTCTGTGGTGTTGATGGTCTGCCTGTCGCGGTCGATGGCCAGATCAGGCTTATCACCGCGCTTCGGAACGGTAACATTTACCGGCAGGCTGGCGAAATGCTCCGTGTCGTAACTTTCACGGACTGCCACTTCCTCTCCGCACAGACCGGACACGTCCAGCCCATCGGCGGGGACTTCTGCCCAGCCGTTTTCTGTCCGGTATTCCGGGTGCGTGCCAGTTGCGGTAAGGCGCTCGTTTTCGTTGCTGATGCTGGCAGTCGGTTCCGGATTTCGGTTTGGAACCGTCACAGATGCGCTGTTGCTGGCAGGATTTATACCGTCGCAGGCGTAGCGAATCCGGAAGGTTTCGCCGGTCAAATCGGACAGGCTCATGCCGTCTGTGCAGGTAATCCAGCTTTCGCCGCTGTCGCGGGAATACTCCATTGCGGCGGTGCTGTTCATGCTTTCGGTGGCATTGTCAATCACCGGCTCAGGAGCTACACCGCGAACAGGGACGATCACCGTGCAGGCATCACTGCGGAAGGAATCGTCGGTCGCGGCGATTCTCACCAAGAGGGTTTCGCCCTGCCGATCTTCGACATTCTGGCTGTCCTCGCAGGGCTTCCAAGTCTTGCCGCCATCGTTGGAATACTCCATATCCGGTGTGGTGTTCATGGTGAAGTCAAAGGGGTTGACCTTCACATCCGGCGTTGCCGGACGTTCCGGCAGCATATCCATGATAACAGCGCCGGGCTTGCCCGTGCCATCGTCCACCAAACGGATGTAAATTGTGCTTCCGGGAATTACTTCGCCGCCGTTCGGGATTTCATCGGACAGGGTATAATCGTCGCCGACTTCGACCACATCCGGGTCAAAACGGATGATTTCCTCGCGGTAGTCAATTTCATAATCCAGCCCTGTGTCGGCAATCGTTTTGCCATCTACGGTTTTGCTGTCGGAAGCGTAAAGGTTGTCCGTTTCCTTGAGCCGCTGCGTGAAGATGTAGGCGGTGTCAGGCGTCAAACCGGTAAATTTCGGGCTGTCCTGCCAGTTTGCGCCGCCGTCGATGCTGTACTCCGCGCCCGGAACGGGATTGAGCGCGATTGTAGTGGTTGTACGGTTTGCAATCGTAGGTATGGTGTTCATCGTCTGCGGAGCCTTTTTGATGGTCATGTCCGCATAAACCTGCTCGGTTTTCAGATTGTAATTGTCCTTTGCGGTCAGGTAAAAACGCACCTTATAAGTACCCGCATCAACCGGCGCTTCGGAGCGCTCGTAGGGCTTGCCGCTGGCCAGCGTGCCAACGTACATGACGCTGACCGACTTCACACCCTCCAGCGTAGTCAGCTTGTCAGTGTACGGGTAAGGCTGACGGTTTCCGTTGTAAACAGTGGTGTAGGAGGGCATATTTGCACTGCTGTCGCTGCCGTCACCGCTGCCCGGAACATCAACGGATTTGTCCGTCGTTTTGCCGGAAACGGGACGCGTCCCGGAGGGCAGGTGGTTTTCGTCCTCCCTCATGCGCACCAGAATGGTGTAATTCTCGTTCGCGCTTAGCCCGCCAAAAATATTGCTGTCCTGCCAGTTGCTGCCGCTGTCGATGCTGTATTCCGCGCCGGGAATTGCTGATACGGTCAGCGTGTGCGCGGAGCTGCTTTCCAGTGAAGCCATTGGCGTGTCCTGCGCAGCTTTACGGATGGTCAGCGTGGCTGTGTAATTTCCACTTGCAAGGATGTGGTTTGCATCGGGCGAGAAAATCGCTGTCACAAAGTATGTGCCTGCGTTGATCGGCGCGGTCGTGGTCGCGTCATAATTTGTACCGTCAATACCCTCATAGGTAAGCGCGACCGACGCGATTCCTGCAATATTATCCGCGCCGTGATACCGCTGAGGATTGCCCGTGTAGGTCACCGTTTCATCCACCAGCGAGGGGCGAACCATCCCAGCTTCGCCAGTCGGACGGATGATGTGCAGCTTTGGCGCGGGAAGCGTTTCGGGCAGTTTATAACCGTCCGCAGCCACAAAATCAATGTTTACGGCATAACTCCCAACATTGGAGGGTGGCGTTATAATGCCGTCATAGCCGGTAACTTTCATAGATGCAATGCCAATATTGCTTTTGGGCAGGGTGTACGTCTGCGCGTGCCCGGTGTACTCAACGGTCTGATCGGCAAAGTTCTCGAAAGTGACCAGCGTTTTCTCGGTCGCCTGCATCGTGGACGGCCCTTCCAGCTCCTTATAACACGGTGTTTCGACCGCCTTAACCTTGATTTCATAGGTCGTGTCGCGGGTCAGGCCGGTGAAGGTGTCGGTGGTCTGCCAGGTTGTGCCGCCGTCAATCGAATACGCCATACCGTCCTCAACCTTGACCGTGATGGAGGAATCCGTTACGCCGATCACAACGGGCGCAAGCGGCGTTGGGGGCGTGGCTTTGTTGATGGTCAGGGTTGCGTACTGCGGCTGCAATTCTTCGTAGCCGTTTTGCATGGTGTAGCTGACCTTGACGTTATAAACGCCGGGATTCACAGGCGGTTCGGTTGTCGGGCCGTAGCTTGTGCCGTTCGTGCCAGTGAAGCTCTGGACCGCTGCGGTGCAGCCAATCGGGACTTCCGCAACCAGCGATTTCGGCGTGCCGTCGTAGGTGTAAACCGCCGATTGAACGGTCGCAGCTGTCGAACTCTGGCGGGTCGTGCGAATCACCGCAGACGAAACCGGGCTTTCATAACGGTTCTGATCGCCGGGGTATTTCGCCTGAATCGTGTACGCGGTGTCAGGGGACAGCCCTTCAAAAATCGTGCTCGACTGCCACGATTTTCCGCCGTCAATCGAGAAAACCGCTCCCGGAATTGCAGTGATTGTGATAGTGTTTGTGCCGGTGCTGCTGGCCTTCGGCGCGGACGGCGCGGCCTGCTCGACTTTGGTAATAGTCAGCGTGGAAGTGACCGGCTCCAGCGGCTTTGCCCCGGTCTGCATCGCGAAGCTGACCGTTACCGGATAAACGCCGACATTGGTCGGCGCAGCAGTCGTGCTTTCTCCGTTTACCGTGTAAGTTACGGTACTTTTCGTGACGTATGAAATGGTAGGGATTTGATACGCAATCGGAATGCCCGTGTAGGGGTAACTTTGCGGCTGAAGGTTCAGATCGTCGAGATTTACGCCAATGTATTCCGTGCTAAATTGTGCAGATTTAGCGGGAGAGGCGGCATAATTGCCGTCGTCGGTTTCCTTTAGGCGCTGATAAAGCGTGTACGTCGTACCTGCATCCAGATTCCGAAACGACGGACTGTCCTGCCAGACATTGCCGTCTTTGCTATACTCTGCGTTCTCGACCGATTTCAGCGTCAACGAACTCGTATCGGATGCCGCCAATACTGGTTCGCCGCAGATCTGTGCAGCCTTTTCAATGTTGTAGCTGACCATCGTGCTCGAAAGCTGCGGATAACCCGGCTGCATCACGAAAGACACCGTGACGGTGTATGCTCCAGCATTGACCGGCGGAACATTGCTGCTGTAAGGCCGTCCGTTGTTCGCCGTGCCTTTGTAGGCGATCGTCATGGACTGGATGCCGTCCGGAAGGTTCGGCATGGGCAACGGAGTGGAAACGCCGTCATAATCCTTGGTATAGTCACTGACTGTGGGTGCTTCCACGGTTCCATAAGTCAGGTTAATTGTAGCTGTAACAGCGGGCATATTTTCGCTGGAAAGCTGCGGGAAACCGGACACATTCAGCGTGCCGCTGACCGTTTGCGTCAGGGCATAAGGGGCATAACCCGCGCTGCTCCATGTGACCGGAACGCCTGTAACCGTCTGCGCGTTGCCCGAGCCGCCATAGGCTGTTACTGTCACAGTTTTCGGCAGGTTCAGGCTGCTGAACGGCGTCCCCATTGGAGCCGTCCGCACGACTTCCTCCACGTTCAAAATCGAGCGCGGCACGACCGTTACCGGGATGGTCATCGTCCCAATACCAGAGACATTTGCACGGACTTTGGTCGTCCCCGGCTTGCTGGAATCGAACTCGGTATAGGTGTTGTCCAGCGTCCAGGTATAGGCGCTGCTGCCGGTCGTGAACTGAACGGCGCTCATCGGGTCGCCGACATAAATCGTGTTGGTCGCCGGGACGATCCATGCCAACGAGGTCGCCAGGTCGGTCCGTTCCCCATCCTTCAGCCAGACATAATTTTTGTCGGTGATTGGCGCGCAAATGGCATAAAGTCCGGCGGCAACCGGGTTTGTAACCAGGGAATCCCCGTCTACTATGAACTCGCCGTTTTCCCGCTTCACTTCAAAGACCATCAGGTCTACGGGTACGGATGCCCCGTTTACGTCCTGATATGCGACAGTTTTTCCATCTATCAGGCTTGTACCGTCGTAAATCTTGCTGTCAAACTCCGTCACCCATGGAACGGCTTTTGCGTAGACCTCCAAAATCTCTGCGGTTCGCAGTTCCACATTGTCATAAATGGCGCTGTTTACCGTAATCAGGATACCGTAGCGCCCGGTCTCACTGACCGAAACATGATTGTCCAACGTTGTCCCAACATAACGCCGGTATGCTGGAGCTACGTCATAAACGAGCGTATACGGCTGGCCGCTGAACTCGACGCCGTTGTCCACCACGCCCTGATAAGCTGGATCAAGCGTGAACGCGCTGAGCGGCAGCGTCGGGACGTCGATTTGCGCCCAGCTGCCGCAGGTATCGCAAGTGATCCGTACATAACCGTCGGTTGTTGCAGTCGCTTTCACGATTTCCTGAATAAATTGCGCGCCTTCCAGACAGGTATGCTCCCCGCGGATGCCACCGTCATTTTTGTCCGAATAGTCGAGAAAGAGGTATACGGGATCTTCGCCGGGGGCGGTGTATTGGGAATCCGGGGCTGGCCATGTTTCCGGCGCGTCGCTTTTCGACACAGCGAACGCGTGAACCGGCAGCATCCCCACCGCCATGCTCAATGCCAAAAGCCAGCTTATAATGCGCGGCATTCTGGCAGTTTTCTTTTTTTGCATGAAATGCTCCTTTCAATGCTGATATTTCGCGGATTCGTTAAAAATCGAACACGATCGAGTAGGTAATGTTGCTTTTGTTGTACATACATTGATGGTTCGTATAGTAGTAGAACCGCATTTGCGTGTAGGTTCCGGTCGGCAGCGTGCCGGAGAACGAAACGCCGTTGTTCGTATCCTTGTAGGCGATCTGCTCCCATTGACCGGTCAGGACGTTGTATGCTTCGATCTTGCCGTGATCTCTGCCGCTGTGTCCGCTGACCGCAGGTACATTGTAGGTGTACTCCGTAATGTAGCCGTAAATGGTTTCGCCTTCGTCTTCAAAGCTGATACCTGGTTCTTCAATGTACGAATTTGCGCCGACAAGCGTCATGCCGCCGCCACGGTTATCTGCGACAAAGAACACGATCGCCGCCCATGGGGACGTTGCGCCGAAAGCATCCACTGCACGGCATTTAATCAGATGCTTGCCGTAAGGATAGGTCGTGGATTCTGCATCCCGGCCTTCCCATTCGTAGGTGATTGCATCGCCTTCCGGGTCGGTCGAAGATGCGGTAATGGTCACGTTCTGGTTCGGTCGCACCACGCCCGCGGTGGGATTTTTCGTGATAACCGGCTTGGACGGCGCCTGATTGACAAACTCGATCGTTTTTTCCTGCCACGCGGATGCGGCTCCATAAGAATCGACCGCGCGGACGCTGATCGTATGGCTTCCGCTGCGCGAGTACCAGCCTGACGGGGAATAGCCGCCGCCCCATTCCAGTGTCACGGGGTCGCCGTCTGGGTCGCTGCCGATTGCGGAAATATTTGCGAGGAAGTTGTTTCCGCTGGTCTGGCGGGTCACTTCGGCGGTGAAGTCGGTAATAACCGGCGCGTTATTGATGAATTCAATCGTGCGGGACTGCCAGGCGGAGGCCGCGCCCCATTCATCGACCGCGCGGACGCGGATCGTGTGCGTGCCGACCGTGTAATAACCGTCTGCCTGATATTCCGTGCTCCATTCAAGATGTACCGCGTCGCCGTCCGGGTCGGAACAGGTTGCATTTACATCCGCGAAGAAGCGACCGTCCCGCATATTTCGGGTGGAAACGGCGTTGAAACTGTCGATCGTCGGCGCATTGTTGGTAACGGTGACGTTCGCAAACGCACTGGTCAGGTTGCCTGCATCGTCGCGCACAGTCGCGGTGATGGTGTAAGTCCCTTCTTCGTAGAACGAGAGCGTGCCGCCGTCGTTGGAGAGGAAACCGGTGTTGCTGTCCAGTGTGACCGGCCTGCCGCCCTTTTTTACGCCCCAGCTTACATTCAGACTGCCCGCGCCGCTGATGCCGACCGGGAATTTGCTGCCGATATGCACCGATTCCGGAGCGGTTACGGTGAGCGCAGCCTTGAAAATAATCGTGATGTTCTGGCTTGCGGTCGCGGTTTTGCCGTTGCTGTCACGCAAGGTTGCGGTCAACGTGTATTCGCCCGGTTCGGGGAAAATCACCGTGCCGCCGTCGTTGTCCAGCGCGGACAGGTCAAGGATGCAGGCCGCGCCGTCCTTCTGCGCCGACCATATGACCGTACTGCCGTCAGGGTTGAAAAGTTTGTCCATCACGACCGGAACGCGATTGCCTGCGTATTCCATGCCCGCCATCGTGAACGCTAACGTACCAACCGGCAGGACAGTGATGGTGTCGCTGGATACGAAAGTGCGTCCTAAACCGTCCGTCAGCTTCCCGATCAGGCGGTATGTGCCGCCCTGCGTAAACTGGATTGCACCGCCCAAATTGTTTAGGTCGCCGGTCACATAAGTCGCGATATCGGCAGGCTGGCCGTCGCGCTCCAAAGACCATTCAACCGGCAATTCGATGTTGTTTCCGAGCGTCCGGACTTGCGCGGTTTCACCGGTGTAAACTTGCTGCTCGGTGATGCTGACCTGTAATTCCTGCTCGGCAAGCACTTCAATGCTCGCGCCATCGAACGAGAATACTCGCCCGGTTGCGTCTGTGACTTCGCAGCCAAGCGTGAAAATACCGGCGTGTTTGATACGGATTTCGCCCGGTTCTGCGGTCAGGTTTCCGGCAACATAAGTGCCCCAGTTCTGGCGCAGACCGTAGGTGTCGTCGATGTGCCATTGGATAACCGAACCTTCCACATCGGCTACATTTTGCGATTCTACGCCGACAGGGAATGTATTATCCGTATGCGCGTAGTTTGGCAGCGTCCAAGCGACAGCAGGGAGGGGATAAACCGTGAATTTCTGCTCGTAAGAGTAGGTGCGCCCGCCCGCGTCCTTGAAGTAGGCGCGGAGTTTGTAATCGCCCGCCTGCTTGAATTGCAGCTTGCCGCCGTCTGCGGTCAGTTCGCCGGTCACATAGTCCGCGACGGGAACGATTTCGCCGTTCCGGGTCAGTTCCCAGCGCAGCGGATTGTCTGCAAGTTCTTCAAATCCAGTGACGAGCGTCACCGTCGAATCCGTGTGGAACATTGCAGGGAGGTAAAAGCCGGAAACGCCTACAGGGTAAATCTGAATGGAATCCGCCGCAGATGTTACGCGTCCCAATTCATCCGTCACAGTGGCGGTGAAGGTGTAAAGCCCCGGCTCTGTGAAGAATCCGTGCCCGCCGTTTTTGTTCAACGCAAAGGGCGGCTGGATTTCTACGCCGTCCCGCAGCACTGTCCAAATCACGGCGTTTTTGCCAAGATTTTCTGTGGTTAGTTTCACATCTTCGGCGGTGTCGGTATGGCTCATTTCATTGACCGAAACGGCCAGTTTGACCACCGGATAAATGCGGATGGTCTGTGAACAGGAATATTCGCGGTTCAGGTCGTCGTCGGCAGTGGCCGTCAAGGTGTAAACGCCAACAGCCGGGAAGCGTACATTGCCGCCCGCGTTTCCCAGCTCGCCCAGCATATTATCCGTGAGTGAAACCGGCTCGCCGTCTTTGGTAAGTGTCCAAACCACGTCCTGATCCTGCAAATCGCTGGTCAGCAGGTCAATCGGTGTGCTGGAATCCGTCCACGCAGCGGCAGGAAGGGTAAACTGCAAACCTGCAACAGGGTACACTGTTACAGGGACAGTTTGTGCGGCGAATACACGCCCGGTTTCGTCCGTTACCGATGCAGAAATGTCGTAAATCCCAGCGGTTTCAATTTGAATTGTGCCGCCGTCGTTGGCCAGACTGCCAATATAAGCGGTTTCGGCAGTGGGGTCATTGGATGGGCAAACCCTCCAAGTTATGGGCAGTGATGTATCACGATTCAGGCTGATGTGAAGCGGTTCGTCTGTATGCACAGCGGATTCGGTCGAAAGTTCCAGCGACAGAATCGGGTAGACTTCAATCGTTTGTTCATGCGTAAACGTGCGGCCTAAACCATCTGTTACACTGGCGGTCAAGACGTTTGTACCGACCTTTCGGAACTTCACGCTCCCGCCTTTGTTATCCAGATTTCCCTTGATGCCGTCCATCAATCGAACCGGCTGGCCGTCAACTGCCAGCGACCACTCGACTTTACTTTTTCCGAGATTTTCGGAGTTCATTTTAACTTTGACGGTTTCATCCGGGTGTGCAAACTCCGGCAGCCGGAAGGACAACCGCATGGTGTCCCATACCTGAATACTATCGCTGGCGCTGAATGTTCGCCCAAGCTCATCCGTCACGCTGGCGGTTATGGTGTAAGTACCGGCAGAGGGGAACGTGATTTCGCCGCCTTCATTTAATAAGGAATGACTGACGACGATTCCGTTCTCGGCAGTCACATTCCAAGCAACGTCCAAATCACCATAATTTCCGCTCAATCCGACTGCGGCAGACTGGTCAATGTGGACTGTTTCCGGAACGTCCAGCGCCAGGTCGATCACGGGGTAAACCGTAATCGGCAGGGTAGCGGTAAATTCTTTTCCCAGCTCATCCGTAGCAATGGCGGTGAGAACATAATCGCCGACGCCCTCAAAAGAGAGCGTTTTATCCCCGTTTTCAAGCGAAAGGGGAATTTCTTCGCCGTTTCGGGTCATGCTCCACTGGATTGCTGTAGGCACGCCATGCTCTACGATCATGCTGATTGCTGCATCTTCATCCTCGTGCAGTTTATCAACATCGGAGGTCAGGGTAAGCGCCAGATTTTCAATCACCTGAATGGAAACGGGATTGGAAGCAAATTCGCGCCCCTGCGAATCCGTTGCAATCGCAGTCAGCACATAACTTCCGGCACCCTCAAAGGCCAGCGTGCCGCCCTGATTTTCGAGCGTTACGGGAGCGCTTTCTCCGTCACGGGTCAATTCCCAGCGGATGGATGAAGGTTCGCCGCTCTTCGGGGGCAGGCTGATTTCTACAGTTTCGTCCTCGTGGACTTTTTCGGCGCTGGCAGTCAGCGCAAGATTGATTACTGGCAGGATGGTGATATTTTGGCTGGCGGTGTACTGCTTTCCGGCATCGTCGGTAAGCGTGGCCGTCAGTGTATAATCACCGACTTCCGGAAGTGCAAGCGTGCCTCCGTCCTTTGTGAAGCCCTTCGGCAGCGGGTAGGCGGCTTCGTCTTTGGTCAGCAACCATTCGACCGCGCCGTTCAACCCGTTATTCGTCAACAACTTCACGTCTGCGGTTGTGTCGATATAGCCGTATTCCGGCAGGGAAAAGGCAATATCGCCAACCGGCAGCACTTCTACCGACCTCGTGCAAATGGCGATACCAACAGCGTTCGACGCAGTGGCTTTCAGCGTATAGCGTCCCGGTTCTGAACAGGTGAGCGTTCCGCCCTTTGCGGTGAAGCTCCTGCTGGGCTGGGTTCTCCCGTCTTTCGTGAGCACCCAAGTGACGGAATCTGCATCCGTAAGGGTTGTTTCTACGTCTGCGGAATCCCCGACGTACAGATATTTCGGAAGGTCGAAAGAAATGGTCGGTTTTGTGGTATTTTCCTGCTTTTCGGTAAATGTAACCTTGTTATTTTTGTCCATCGTCTGGGGATAAACGATGGAACAGCTTTGCTTGGATAACTCCGAAGCAGTTTCATCGAAAATTACCTGTACGGGGTTATCGTTTCGCGGAGTAACGATTTCGGCGATTTCCGATTTCCCGCTGATGCGGATTTCCGAGCCGCCCCAGACAATCAGCCGCCCTTTGACAGTAACATTGTTCAAACGGAGTTTTTGCTCCTGCAAGCCGTTCGCAAGGATCAAATCGCCCTCAAATACTGCGTCGTGGATATTTGCTGCGCCACGCACCAGAACAGTATTGCGGTAGGTTCCGGTCAGCTCACCGGAATCGTAGACGCTGCGGAAAATGCTGGACATGATCTGTGCCATCTCTGCACGGGTGATGTTGCCCTTCGGGTTCAGGTTTCCGGTATCACCGCCGACCACGTATTGACGCTCCACCATTGCGGAAACCGCGTCGCACGCCCATCCGCTGACGTTGCTTTGGTCTGGAAATTTGGTGAGTACCTTGCTGTTTCCAGTCGAAAGGCAGATTGTGCGCGCCAGCGCCGATATCGCCTGTTCGCGGCTGATGAAATCGTTCGGCCCCATCCGATTTTGGCCGTACCCAGCGAAGGTTCCCATGTTGACCGCCTGCGCAATGGAATCATAGTACCAGCTTCCGGGAATCGTGTCGATATACTGTGAAATATCGGCGTTTTTGTATGTGCCAAACAGCCGATCGATCATCGCGGCAAGCTGTGCGCGGGTCAGGTAATCATCAGGAGCCATACGGTTTTCCGCTTTTCCAGCCAGCACGCCGTTATCGACTGCCCATACCAGCGCACTGTGCGCCCAATGATTGGCTATGTCGCCGAAATCAGAGATTTTCGCAGCTTGCGCGGCTAAAGGGCTGGTCAGTATCAGCGCCGCCAATGCGCCAACCGTTGCTCGCTTAAATTTTGTAAGATGTTTGCTCATGCTTCCTCCTTTCGGTGTCATTTTTCTGATTTTAGGACAAGAATACACTCTACGGGGGAACGAGCTGATAGTGGAGCAGATATTTTCGCGTCACGCGGTCGCACCTCCTTCCTGACCGCCCCACTTGGTCAGCACGATCGATTCGCCGTTTTTCATGCGTTCCCACAGGCAGCAGGCCGCCATTGCCAGCTCGCCGGTATTGGAGCAGACGGTTTCCGTGCCGACCATCATGAACTCGCCAGGCTTCGCAAAATACTGCTGGAATTCCGCCTGCTGCATCGGCGTGAGCGAGATAAAACGGTTGTCTTTGAAACCGCACAGCAGGAAAGTACCCGCGATGTATTCGCCCCTGCGGGTCGTGCAGCGGTTGAGCGGAAGGCTTGCCGCGCTCTCCCGGTCGCGGCTGACAAGCATCACCCTCTGGGGAAGATAACACCCGGTTTCCACCGGCCCGCCTACGATCTGCTCAAAGTCCTCCAGCGTGTTCCGAACCCGCGCCGGACGCGGGGCTTTGCCCGGTTCGATCACCAAAACATTGATTTCCTTTGCCATATAAGCATTCCTCCTCTTGATTTTGATTGATTTTATTGCACTTTTCACGTGGATCAGCCATTTAACAGGCCGTGCGCCATGTCGTGGCTGACCCGCGAGGTGTAATACTGGCTCATCGTGACCGGCGCGTTGTACAACGCCGAAAGTGTGTATGCCTTGATGTTTGCCACCTTCGTGGTGTTCTCCTTCAAGCTGCTCATGACGTACCGGATATGTTCGCTGTTCAGCTTCAGCAGGCGGCTTTTGACCACCTCAGCGTCCATCTCCTGCCCGCAAATGCGGATGCTGTCCCGTGTCGTGCAGCAGGCTTCCACCATCAGCTCAACGTAGCCGTCCAACGTTTCCTGCTCCCAGGGATTGTCGTGAAGCAGGTCGTCATAGTCGATATTTTCCCGGATCAGTTCGCGGTAATCGTCCATCTCATCCATCCGCATCCTCCGTTTCGGAACTCGAAAATGTTTACCGGCAGGCGGTGAGGGGGTAGGGGGAAGGATGGATGAATCCGTCTCGCTAAACTCAGTCTTGTTTCTCTCAGTATTATTAGCGGCGGTTTTTCCGCTGTCTTGACCGCGCATTTCCCGCTGTGCAGACTGCGGAAAATCAGCAGTCTTGACTGTGGTACTGTCCAGCGGTCTTGACTGCGGCTTTTCCGCAGTCTGGGCGTTGGCAGGCGCGGCGGACGGTGTAGGCGCAGCAGGAGACGGTTCAGGCACTTGCGCGGGCTGAGGCTGTTCCGGGTCGGGCGGCAACGTGAAATTCTTGACGTAGATTCTCGTAGGCTTTCCCTGTCCCTGCTTCCGGCGCTCAATCAGGCCAGTACCGCCACCGTCCAGTTCTCGGAACAGCTTGGTGGCCTTGTCCTTGCCACAGCTCATAAGCGTCATTGCATCTTCCTGCGTGAAGTAGATGTAGACGCGCCCGTTACCGTCCAGCCAGCCGTTGCGCACAGACAGGCTCATGCGGTCGAGCAGCAGCCCATAAAGTACCTTTGCTTCGATCGACACGCCGCGATAGCGTCGGTCGGTCAGCAGCACCTTGGGAATGCGGTAGAAGCTGTACTGCTCCGCTTCATTGCCGTAGTAATAATCTAAATCCAGCGGCATTTTTCTAACCTCCTCATTATTTTCAGGGAAAACAAAAACGCCCCGGTAACTGTCAATTAGTCACCGGGGCGTTATCGGTCTTCCTTATCATCCGGAAATGCAAAAAGCCAGCTGCGCATCTGGTTTTAGTCAGATTCACAGCTGGTTTTTGGCACTTCTATGCGTTTGCTTGCAAGGTCTGGGTAATTTCCTGAATATGGCGCAGCCATTGCGCTCGGATTTCATCATCAAGCCAGGACTGATATAATTCGTGTTCGGGATGCTGAACCTGTTGAAGCTCTTCCAAAAGGATTTGCAAATCTGCATCTGTGACAACAAAATTCCGGATATGATGTTCTATCAACTGCCCATTTTCATCTATGGAAACAACCAATTCGCCTGTGCGGTAATAATCTGCAAGGCATTCTGCAATCAACAATGCCGCTTGGGTGAAATTTTGCGGAAAGGATTTTCCAATATAGAAATCCAGCTGTTCCGGCGGACATCCGCGGTTTGCTTTCAAGCATTCCGCCATGATATCTTGCCGGAGCAATTCCAACGCTTCCGCAACATGAAATGTAAGATAGTTTGCCTTTTGCAGCTGTTCACGTGCGATCAATGCCAATAAGTCCAGACCATAGTCGCTTTGTCGGGATTTGACACCCCACGAACCCATATGATCGACCTTCCTTTCTGCTTTTATTTGTTTTGGATGCTCCATGACTCTAGCAGGGATATGATAATTTCTTCTATCTGCTGACCGGTGTAGGATTTGGGGAAATATTGGTTCAAGCGCTCCTGTTTCAATACGATTTTTACCGGCGCAGTGCGTTCAACGGTCAGTATTTCTCCGATCACAGCAGCGGTCAGGGTTCCTTCTTTGCTGCGCCTTCTTATTTCCACAAATTGATTTTTAGCTGGAACCATATTCAGTTTGTCGATCGCCGTCATAAGAACCGTTTGCATATCTTCTGTTAAATCAGAAAGATAATCAGCGGCAGTGCTGACCGAAATCTTATCCGCATCAACCAATGTCAGTAAAGCTGGGATCAGCCTGGTCAGCGCTATATACCTTGCAACAGCCATACCGGATTTTTCTCCTGCATCCAATGCAATTTGTTCCCGTGTCGTCAACTTCTGCACGCCGCGTGCAGAAGTTTGGCTGCTGCGTTTGCCCTGATGCTTCAATGCTTCCAGTTTCATCTTATAGGCGAATGCCTTTTCGCTCGGCAGGATTTTTTCACGCTGAAGGTTACTGTCTACCATGATTAAGATCGCTTCATCGTCGTCCAATTCCCGAACGATCACTGGCATCGTTTCTTTATCAGCCAATTCGCTGCCGCGCTTTCGGCGATGCCCTGCGACGATCTCATAACCACCCTCCGGGCGGGGACGTACAATCCCGGGAACCAATACGCCGTACTTCGTGATGCTGTCAACCGTTTCCTGCATCGCTTCATCGTCACGTACCTGAAAAGGGTGATTCTTGAACGAATGCAGTTCTGTCAATGGGATTTCCTGAACTCGTTCACCATTAACTTCGACTTTTGATTCTGTCTGAAACAAATCGTCAAAGCCGGTCATTTGAATTTTACTGGCGCTACTCCGCATAACATACCTCCCGCGTCAAAGCTGCGTATGCGGCAGAGACTTTACCAGCAGGGTCGTGAAGATAAATGCTTTGGCCTTCTGCGCTGGTCTCAGCTGCCCGGACAGACATGGGGATAATGCTGTCAAAGACTTTCAGTTTGCCGCTATAATTGGTGCGAAGCAATTCGATAATGTCCTTTGTATAATTGGTCCGCATATCTGCCATGGTGATTAGGATACCCGCGACCGCTAAATCCGGATTGATTTGCCGCTTCACTTTTGCAATCGTCCGTAAAAGCTGCTCCAAACCTTTCAGCGAGAGGAAATGGGGCATCACGGGTATAACCGTTTCGGTCGCTGCGGCAAGCGCGTTAATCGTCAGCATTCCCAGCGAGGGGCAGCAATCCAACAGAATCACATCGTAATCATCCTGAATGGTTTTGAGATATTGCCGAAGAACCGTTTCACGGCTCATCATGGTCACCAGCGTGACTTCCAAGCCTGATAACTCGATATTTGCCGGAAGCAGGTCTACGCCTTCATCATGGTGGATAATGCCATAACCTTTTGGAAGCGGTTCCTCCAGAATGACCCGGTTCAGTACGGTCGCCAATGTGGTTTCCATCTGGTCAGGCTGCTGATAGCCGAGACTGGCCGTCAGCGAGCCTTGTGCATCTACATCAACCAGCAGGACACGCTTGCCCTGCCGCGCAAGGCCAATGCCCAAGTTTACCGCAGTCGTAGACTTGCCAACGCCGCCCTTCTGATTGCAAAGCGCTATAATTCTTGCCTTTTGATTCATATTGTTCTCCTCCTGTGCCACGAAAAGTTTTTGTCCTTTATGGTAACTCGTCGTTTTCAGCCCCCTCGGATAACCCCGATTTCGGGGCGTTTTTTACGGAAAAAGAATAAGGACAAATCCGAGAATCCCCAAGAACCATCGGGAATTTCTGGTTTGTCCTTATTATACCGTATGGGCAAATGAGGGAAGAAACCACCGAATTTCTGAACGATTTGACCATGCGCGACCAGCGTATGATGCACGGTTTGATTACGCTGGTACATATCGCGGACAGTCTGGAACAGCTTGACGCAGACACCGACAGCATTTTATCCATTGGCGCGGGCGAAAAGTGCGAGTTTGCCACGCTCGGCTGGCAGCAGGAGGACGGGCTGAACACGGTATTGCCCTACGGCCTGCGCCGGATCGATACGCTCCGCACACTGACTACCGAAAGTACGGGTATTTTCTTGCCTTTCAACACGCAGGAAATCCGAGATACAGGTGGCGTATATTATGGCGTGAATGCGATTTCGCGCAATCCAATTATCTGCAATCGGAAAAAACTGCTGAACGGCAACGGCTTCATTCTCGGTGTGTCCGGTTCGGGCAAGAGCTTTGCCGCAAAGGAGGAAATCGTGTCCGTCGCGCTCGGTACAAATGACGATATTATTGTAGTAGACCCAGAGCGAGAATATGCGCCTCTTGTCCGTGCGATGGGCGGCGAGATTATCCATCTTTCGGCAGGCAGTGAGAACCACATTAACGCAATGGACATGACCCGTGATTATGGCGACGGCGAAAACCCGATGTTCCTGAAATCTGAGTTTATTATGAGCCTTTGTGAACAGCTTATCGGCGCGGGCAAGCTGGGTGCAAAGGGCAAATCCATCATTGACCGGTGTATGGCAAACGTGTACCGTAGTTACATGGTGGACTACTCCGGCGATCCGCCGACGCTTAAAGACCTACACGCGGAATTGTTGTCTCAGAACGAGCCGGAAGCCCGTGATGTAGCCCTTGCAATCGAGCTGTTCACAAGTGGCAGTTTGAACGTTTTTGCACATCAAACCAACGTCGATATGAACCGTCGTATCATGCTTTATGACATTCTCGACCTTGGAAAACAGCTGAAAACGGTCGGTATGCTGGTCATGCTCGACGCGATTTTGAATCGTGTCATTGAGAACCGCAGGCGTGGCAAAAGGACGTGGATTTACATCGATGAGATCTACCTTTTCTTTGCAAACGAGTACAGCTCCAACTTTCTGTCCGAATCGTGGAAGCGTTTCCGTAAGTATGGTGCTTTAGCGACCGGGCTGACGCAAAATGTTGAGGATTGCCTGCGCTCCCCAATGGCGCGGACAATGCTGGCAAACAGCGAATTCCTGCTGATGCTTTCGCAGGCTCCCACTGACCGCATGGAGCTTGCAAACCTTCTGCACATTTCGGACAACCAAATGAACCACATTACCAACGTCGAAAGCGGGCGCGGCTTAATTAAAGTCGGCTGTAACCTCGTGCCTTTCAATAACGAATTCCCGCGCGATACGGCACTCTACCGCTTGATGACAACGAAACCGGAGGAAAACCATGGGGACAACTAAAAAGCCCGATAAGGATAATAAACAGGCAAAATCCGCTCCCAAAGCAGCACAGAATAAGCCGAAAACACGGGAAGCACTCGCCGAAAAACAGGAACCGCCCCGCGCAGCCCAAAGGATGCAGGCATATGGCAAGACAAAGCTGGTCAAGGAGCTTCAGGAGCATCGGGCCGAACAGAAAGCCGAGGAGCGTCGCTCTGAACAGGCGCAGGCGATTGATACGCTTTCCGATGAAGCTGAAGCGACGGCGGGCACAACCATTGATGAGGGCATGGGGCTGTTGGAGCGTGACCTCCAACGGTTGCAGGAGTGGCGGCACACAGAGCCGCCACAGCCCCCGCCGCTGGCCGAAACTCCGCCCGTCTCCGAGCCGGTTTATCCAATCGCGCCGGCAAAGTCTGACGCGTCCCGGAAAATACCATCACGTCAGATTTCCCGCCTGCTCGCAGGCACATCCATACCGAAAACACAGCCCGCCCGGTCAATCCCGACCGGGCGGACTGCTTCTCCTCTGGATAAAAAGACCCTGCAACGGCAGACCTCCCGGCTGATGCAGGAACATGGGAAGCTGCTTTTCCGGCGAAAGCGGATGCAGGCGCAGCGCGTGAAACTGCAACAGCGGCAGGAAAGCGCTTATTCTGTGCATGGACAGATGATTTCCAATGAAATCTACCCCCTTGCGGAGCGGAGCAGCACCCCTGCCCCGCTTAACAGGCCAGTGCTGCAGGTCAGCAGCTACGCGAACAGCCTGACAGATCATAGCCTGAGCGTTCCGGTATCACAGAAAATGCAAACGCCCTCGGCGCTGGATCGTCGGCGGCTTGTCATGGAGAAGCGGCGGAGTGCTCATTCTGCGGCTGAAATGCAGCCGTCAGCGCTCCCCGCTGGCGATAACATATCGGGAACGACAGGCACAGTCATGCCAACACATCCCTTTGAATCTGCGAACCTTTCACGGACATACGCCACAGAAGCCGAAAGAAAATGGAGCAGCATGACCGCCGCACCATCCCCGCAGGCGCGGCAGAAATTGTTGGATGCAAAGCGGCGTGATTCCCGACACTATGAAGTGCAAAAGCCACCACCAATGCACGTTCTTTCTTCAAAGGAACGCTGCAAAATGGTTATGGAGAAGCGACAGCGCCCCATGCCAACAAGAGCCGAGCCGGATTTTCCCCTTGCACCTGCGCGGTCAGGCGATGTTTTAGCGGCAGAGCTGTCTTTGGCACGAACCAATCTTCTGACCGCTTTGCAATCTACTGGATTCATGCAGCCGCCACTTGGACCGGGCAGAACGGTTGCCGGAAAATATGCCGCGTCACAAAATGACACGACAAATGCCGCTCGAATGTTGCCTCACGCACGCGGCGGCAAGACGCATAGCCGACTTCCAGCGAAACGGTTAGCGCCCTCCAAAACCATTCTGGCACGGGAAAAACTGGCACAGTCAAAGCTACAGGTGCGCCTTCCACGGCATAAACGCACCGTTGCCAAAACAGTGTACCGGAGGGCGTGGCAAATCAGTCGGGTACGGCAAGGCCAAAAAGTCGTGCGGCGCGGAGTGACAGCTCTTACGAATGCGCTGAAAAAGCTGGTCAAGGCAGGCGTTTCCCTCGCGAAAAACGCTGGGATAGGAGCTTTCGCGTGCGTCATTTTGCTCATGCTGGTTTTGATGGTCGGTATGGCGGGAGCGCTGGCTGGTTCGCCGTTTGGCGTGTTGTTCTCGCCGCAGGAAACTTCCGCAGATGCAAAATCAGTCGGCGCAGCGGTCGCGGAAGTAAATAACGAGTATTTTGGCGCGGTCACTGATATTATCAACAACACCGAGCATGATGAACTGGTGATCCACCGCGTTCCAAACGACGGCGCGGCTGATACCCGTCTCCGCACATGGGAGGAAATCCTTGCCGTGTTCGCGGTCAAAACCACCACTGACCCGACCAATGCAACCGATGTTGTGTTCATTGACGATGACCGAACCGACCGTCTGAAAGAAGTGCTTTGGGATATGGTTTCAGTTTCAAAGCGCGTGGAAACCAGCGGCAGCGGCGAGGACGAAACCAAAACCCTGCACTTGACAATCACAGTCAAAACACCTGAACAAGCTGCGCAGGACTACAATTTCAGCCAAATACAAACCGGCGCACTGACGGAAATGCTTCTGCCCGAAAACAAAGCCCTTTTGACCGAGTTAATCGGCTGGGCAACCGGTACAGGCGGCGCGGGAAGCATCGGTGGCGTTGGAAACATTAACGGTTACGAAGTCCCGCCCGAAGCACTCAGCGATGAACGTTTTGCCGCTATGCTCCACGAAGCAGAGAAATATTTAGGTATGCCGTATGTCTGGGGAGGTTCGTCGCCGTCCACCTCGTTTGACTGCTCTGGTTTCGTGTGCTGGGTACTGAACAAATCCGGTGCAATGTCCATCGAACGCACGACCGCGACCGGTATCTATAACCGCTGTACAGTCATTCCGAAATCCGAAGCCAAGCCCGGCGACCTGATTTTCTTTACCGGCACGTACAATTCGCCCGGTCCGATTTCGCACATTGGCATTTATGTCGGTGACGGAATGATGGTTCACGCAGGCGACCCAATCCAATTTGCAAGCATTGAAAGCAATTACTGGAAGCAGCATTTTTATGCTTTTACCAGAATTCCGTGATAATTTTGTTCCTAAATTACAAAAATATTTTTAGCAAATAGAAAAGGGGACGACGTTTCGATACGTCGTCCCCTCTTCCTTGCGACTATGATACAAAGCATATAATTTAGCACTTTACATCACAGTACAGATCGTTTGCAGAATCGTACATTAGTTTCCAGAAACTTTAGACTTACTGCCTGCATCCAGCAAATCAAACAACTCGTCTAATGTATTTGCTTTGCTAATCGTAAGATCTTTCAATGCTTCTGCCCAATCGACTCTGGGCAGGGACTGCATCAACAAATACGGTGAATAACCGTCATCTTCCAGACGGCCAGAAATACAAGTTGTTTCCCGAGCATCACAGACTACAATTTCCTTATCTGTCCCAATGGCCTTCTGATATTCTTCACTTGTAATACATCCCATGTTCGCCATTGTACGAAGTGCTTCTAAACGTTCATAGGGAGAAAGCTCACCCGGATAACGGCTTTTCAAATACTGGATATTTTCTTCTGTCCAGCCGTCCGTATTCGGAATGTTGATCGGTTCACGGGTTTTACGCCATTCCAAATAGTCAAGCATATCAATCCTGACATGTCCTGATTTTACCGCCTCAGTAGCCTCGGAGGTATTTCTTGCGGTTGTGGCAGCCATGCAATCAGCAAAACTCGTTTTGCTTTTGGGGCTGGAAAACGCTTGATGTCCTGTCATCCGGTAATCTTTATAAGCATTGACTTGCATAATATATTCCTCGTTTACTGATTAAACAGAGTCTGGGCAAAACTCATTGCGTTTTGTGTAGTCTTAGGAATCTTAAAGAAATAAGTTGATATATTAATAGGATGTGGTATAATGAAAGTG
>CAJUGU010000002.1 GCA_910586105.1 uncultured Eubacteriales bacterium
CGCGATTTTTTTGTAAAAAAATCGAGTAAAAACTTCATTCCCGCTGCGGCGGGGACTTGGCACGTTCCCTACCGTTCATGCCTGCTGCCCAGCCCGCCACAACGACGGCGGGCTGGGCGGTTGCACTCGTCAAAAAACAAAGGTATCGCCATCCGTTCACGTTTGCTGCGCCGCCCGCCAAAACGACGGCGGGCGGCGCGGGCAGATTCGGCAGTTATCGAACGCATTCCCATTCATTTCTCCCGCCTGAGCCGCAGCCGCCCACCTGAAGCAAAAGGAGGCCCCATGCCAAAACGTTTTGAATACGATACACCCCTTCACGAAATGCCCGACAACGGCGGCGCATATGTGATTTTCCCATGGAATATCCGCCAGATCTTTGGAAAAGGCCGGGTCAAGGTGCACGCCGAGTTTGACGGTCTGCCCTATGATGGCAGCATCGTCAACATGGGCCTGAAAACGCCCGACGGCGAAATATGTTATATCATCGGAGTGCTCAAGTCCATCCGCACGAAGTTGGGCAAAAAAGACGGGGACTTGATCCATGTTGTCATTGAAGAACGGCAAGCCGAACCCTCCAACGGCTGACGCGCCGCCGTCCTTCCCCATAAACGCATAAAAGCACCGCCGCGCGACGAAGCGTGCGGCAATGCTTTTATGCGTTATTTTTGATATCATTTCAGGAAGCTGTACCGGACGACCACGTCCGCGAAAACGATCGACGCCATTGTCAGCAGCTTAATCAGGATGTTGATGGACGGCCCTGCGGTATCCTTGAACGGGTCGCCAACCGTATCGCCAACAACCGCAGACTTGTGCTTAACGCCGCCCTTTCCGCCATACTTGCCGCCTTCGATATATTTTTTCGCGTTATCCCATGCGCCGCCGGAATTCGACATTTCAATCGCCAGCAGGAACCCCGATACCGTCGCGCCTGCCAGCATCCCGCCAACGCCATTGATCCCCAGAACGATCCCGACCGTAACCGGACAGACAACCGCGATCACCGTCGGCGCGACCATCTCGCGCAGCGCCGCCGCCGAACACATGCTCACGCACCGGGAATAATCCGGCGTCGCTTTGCCCGCCATGATCCCCTTGATCTCTTTGAACTGGCGGCGTACCTCTACCACGATCGACTGCGCCGCGCGCCCAACCGCCTCCATCGTGATCGACGCGAACACGTAAGGCATACACGCGCCGATGAACAGCCCGACCAGTACAACCGGGTTCATGATATCCAGATGGAACGCCGCCGAATTGCCGGTCAGCATCTCAACCTTATCTTTATAAGAAGCAAGCAGCGCAAGCGCGGTCAGCGCCGCCGAGCCGATCGCAAACCCCTTGCCGGTCGCGGCGGTGGTGTTGCCGAGGGAATCCAGCGCGTCCGTGCGCTCCCGGACATACTCCGGCAGTCCCGCCATCTGCGCAATGCCGCCCGCATTATCCGCAACCGGGCCGTAAGCATCCGTTGCAAGGGTGATGCCCAGCGTCGATAGCATACCGACGGCGGAAAGCGCGATCCCGTACAGTCCCATCGCCGGGGCTTCGACCGTCCCTCCGGACAGGAAGAACGAAATCAGGATCGAGATCCCAATGATGATTACCGGCGCAAGAGTCGACATCATGCCAAGCGCAAGGCCGTCGATAATGATCGTCGCCGTGCCGCCCTTGGTGGTCTTCGCAAGGTGACGGGTCGGTTTGTAGGTGTCCGAGGTATAATATTCGGTGAATTTACCGATCAGGACGCCCGCGGCCAGCCCGGACAGGATCGCAAGGTACAGCCCCCAGTGCTCCTGTCCGAGGATCAGGACGACCAGCGGATATGCGATCGCGGCGATCGCCAGCGAACTGAACAGCGTGCCCTTATTCAGCGCGGCAAGCAGCTTTTTCTGGTCGGTCGATTCGCCCGTCCGGACGAGGAAGGTGCCGATCATGGAAACCAGCGTGCCCAACGCCGCCAGCGCCATCGGCACCGTCACCGCACGGACGCCCGCTTCCAGGCCAAACGCCGCGACCCCCAGCGCCGAGGCCGAAATGATCGAGCCGACATAAGATTCGTAAAGGTCCGCGCCCATACCGGCTACGTCGCCGACGTTGTCGCCAACATTATCCGCGATCGTCGCGGGGTTGCGCGGGTCGTCCTCCGGGATGGAGTTTTCAACCTTGCCGACAAGGTCGGCGCCAACGTCCGCCGCTTTGGTGAAAATACCGCCCCCAACGCGCGCGAACAGCGCCATGGAGGATGCGCCCATGCCAAAGGTCAGCATCGCCGAAGTCGTTTCCCGGATATCCAGCCGGAAAACGCCGGTCAGCAGGAAATACCAGATCGACAGGTCGAGCAGCCCCAGCCCAACGACGGTGAAGCCCATGACCGAACCCGCCGAAAACGCGACCCGCAGGCCGCGGTTCAGGCTTTCCGACGCCGCCTGCGCAGTGCGGCAGTTCGCCGCCGTGGCGATTTTCATGCCGATAAAGCCGCTCAGCGCCGAGAAAAAGCCGCCCGTCACGAACGCGAACGGTACATAATACGTCAGGAAGCCGCCAAATGCCATTGCCAGCAGCGCAACGAACATCACGCTGAAAAAGACCAGCACGACGCTATACTGCCGCTTCAGATACGCGGACGCGCCGTCGCTGATCGCTTTGGACAGTTCCGCCATCCTGGGCGTGCCCTTCGAGAAGCCGAGCACTTTTTTTGCGGTGAAACCCACAAAAACCAGCGCCAGGATCGAGGCGATCGGTGTCAGATACATCATGGTCATAACATCTCATCCTTTCGCAAACGTTTCCCCTTTTTTGTTTTTACATTATAAATCAATTTCAAATATTTTGCAATATCTGAATCGTTAAATTGCTCTAATTTTTCAAATTTCGTGATTTCTTACAATTTCAAACGTTTACGATTTTTCAATTCCGCGAAGGAAATCCTGCAAAAGTGTATTTTTTATGATACCTTCCCAGCGGACGCGCGTTTTTTTCCTTCGGAAAGTTTGACGCCAAAAAGTCCGTTTTATCGTACTTTTTGTGCAACTCCTACAAATTTTATCCCCTTCCCGGTCGAGTGGGCAGTTTTTTTAAAATAAATTTGATTTGCTAATTAAATCGTGTTATACTATCTTCATATACAGGGACTTATAAAGGAGCTACGACATTGAAACTACCAGAACTTCAGATTGGGGAGCTGACCGCCCGCCTGCCCATTGTACAGGGCGGCATGGGCGTTGGCATTTCCCTTTCCCGTCTTGCGGCGGCCGTCGCGAAGGCGGGCGGCGTCGGCATCATTTCCGGCGTCCAGATCGGTTTTCGGGAGCCGGATTTTGCACGGGATCCGGTCGCCGCCAATCTCCGAGCCATCGGCAAGGAGCTGCGGAAAGCGCGCGAGGCGTGCCCGTCCGGCGTGATCGGCTTCAATTTTATGTCTGTGATGAAAAATTATGAGCTGTACGTCCGCGAAGCGATCCGCTGCGGCGCCGATCTCATCGTTTCCGGCGCGGGGCTCCCCTTCTCGCTGCCCAGGCTCGCCGAGGGAACCCGCGCAAAGATCGTGCCGATCGTTTCCTCGGCGCGGGCGTGCCGTCTCATCGTCGGGAAATGGCTGCGGCAGGGGCGTTTGCCGGACGCGGTCGTCGTCGAAGGCCCGCTTGCGGGCGGCCATCTCGGATTTAAATATCCGGAAATGGCCGGCGGGACTTTCCCCCCGCTTGAGGATTGTTTGACCGAAGTGCGGGAATACCTCGATACGGTCGAAGCAAAACAGCATACGCGAATCCCGGTCATTGCGGGCGGCGGGCTGGCCAGCCATGCCGATGTATGCCGGATGCTGGAGCTTGGCGCGGCAGGCGTGCAGCTGGGTACGCGCTTCGTCGTTACTGAGGAGTGCGACGCGTGCAGGGCGTATAAACAGGCGTATTTGAACGCGGGCGCGGAGGATATCCGGATCATCAAAAGTCCGGTCGGGCTGGCGGCGCGGGCGATTAACAACCCGTTCTTGCAACAGGTCGAGGAACAGGGACGGATCCCGCCTGCGCGTTGCTATGGCTGTATGGATACGTGCAGCCCGGCGGAAACGAAATACTGTATTTCCCGCGCGCTGTTTGACGCGGCGCAGGACGGCAGCGGGCTGATCTTCTGCGGCGCAGGCGCTGCCAATGTGCAGGAATTGACCACCGTGCCCAAGTTAATGGCCGAGCTTTCCGGCGAACCGCTTTGAGCAGTCTCGCCGAAGATACAGACCGCCGCCCCTCCATAATCCGGAGGGGCGGCGGTCTATTTCAAAACTGGTATTCATATCGATTCATATCCGGCCTGTGAATGCCGATTATTTTAATGTATGCTCCGAAACATTCGCCGCTGCCGCCCCTTCGTCCCGCCGTCCTTTTGGCGGGACGAAGCAGCACGCAAAATGGACGGCCGCCGCACCCATTCCCCGCCGCAGCGGTGAAAGGGAGTCCAGAGGGACGTTGTCCCTCTGGCGCCGTCTGCGTAAGACCGCCCGCCGCGCAGGCGAGCGCACCAGCCGCGCAGGCAAACGCCACGCCACCGGCAGTCACCCGCCGCCCGCCTTCCGGTAGGCCGACGGCGTGCAGCCGAAGACCGCCCGGAACCGCTTGATAAAATAGCTGAAGTTTTCAAAGCCGACTGCAAAACCGATCTCCATGATCGGTTGGTCGGTCTCCCGCAGCAAGCGAGACGCGCGCTCGATCCGCAGGAAGTTGATGTGCTGCACAAAGGGCCGACCCAGGTTCGCCTTGAAAAATGAACAAAAATATTGCGGCGACATCCCGAAATGCTGCGATACGTCCGTTAAACGCAGCTGCTCGGTGCAGTGCTCGTTTAAATATGCGACGATCTCCCGCAGGAGCTGCGTTTTATAATCGCGCGCCGGACGCTGGACGCTCCGCAGCAGGCCAGCCCCCGCCCCCTCGGCAACCAGCGTCAAAAGCGACGCCTTTACCCGCAGCTCGAAGCCTTCCCTTTTTTCCGCGCACGCTTCCATCACTTCATCCAGCGCCTTTTGCAGCGCCGGGTTCCCAGCTTCCCCCGCCCACAGCGTCGTGCCAAACCACAGCCGCCCATCCTCAAGCGGCGCAAGCAGCTCCGTCTGCGCCCGGTCCGTCCGCCGGAATTGCAAAAAATCTGCCGGGAATACAAATGACCGGAATTGCCCGCCATGCCCGCTCCGGATCTCGTGCAGCTCCCCCGTCCCAACAAAAAACAGGTCGCCCGCAACCCCCGTATATCGCTTGTCCGCGATCGTCAGCCCGACCTCCCCCGTCAGGATGCGTATGATCTCAAGCTCCGGGTGCCAGTGATATGGGATCACGTCGCCGTCCTGCGAGCCCGACACCGGATAAATCTGAAACGGGAATTCCTCGGTGCCGTGCGTGCGCTTTTCCAGCCGGGATGCGTCCATATTTCCGCACTCCTTTCAAAGATGTGAAAATCGTGTTAGTATTTCCTAAAATATTGCAAGCCCTTTTTCGCCTGCGACACTATAATTATAGACAAGAAGAACAAAACGCGCAACCGTTTCCGTGAAATTTTCTCGGAAAGCGCTCAATTTTTTTCGGTTTCCGCCGCCTCCCCATACGGCCCCGGAGGCGAAAAATGAGCAGATTTGCACAAGCACGCCGCGGCAATTTCGGCGAAATTGCTAAAGTTCTCGGAACCTACTTGCGCAGTATCGTTCGTTCCCCTATAATAATCTTGAATCATCTTATAAAATGGAGGTCTGCACTATGTACATGGATAAGGAAGTCAAGCGCGGCTATAACGAGTACATCCGGCTCGATGAAGGCGTTGGCAAGGACGCAATGATGGATGTCGCGCTGCTCGTGATGGAAGACGGCGACACCTACGCGTTCGAGGAAGCCGAGAAAGAACTCGCGCTGCTGGTGTTCGACGGCAAATGCACCCTGAAATGGGACGACGGTTCCTATGATGTCGACCGTCCCAACCCCTTTGACTACAACCCCTCCTGCCTGCATGTCTGCAAGGGCGTTCAGGTGGAAGTCGCCGCGCACGGCCCCTGCAACATCTACGTGCAGAAGACCCTGAACGACAAAACGTTCCCCAGCAAGATGTACAAGCCGGAGGATACCGACACCTGGGCGCGCGGCAATCAGGGCGAGCTGATGGGCTGCATCAAGCGCGACGTGCGTACCTGCTTCGATCTGGATAACGCGCCGTACTCCAACATGGTCCTCGGCGAAGTCGTCAACCTCCCCGGCAAGTGGAGTTCCTACCCGCCCCACCACCATCCGCAGCCGGAATGCTACTTCTATCGCTTCGACCGCCCGATGGGCTTCGGCGCAGGCTGGGGCAACGGCGAAATCTATGAGACCCACCACAACGGCCTCGCCATCATTACCGACAAGATGCATTCCCAGGTCACCGCACCCGGTTACTCCTGCTGCTATGCATGGGGCATCCGCCATCTGCCCGGCGATCCGTGGGATAAGACCCGCATCGACGATGAAGAGCACCTCTGGCTGCTCGAGGACGACGCCAACGATAAGATCTGGCACTGCCCGACCGGTAACTGATCCCGCCGCCGTAACGCCCCGCCCTTCCCACAAGCGGGGCCGCGGCCTTCCGGTCCCCCCTACCTTCGTTTTCCCACAGCACTTTTCCCATATACCCACATTTTCATCACTAGGAGGAGATACCCCATGAAGCACATGGAAACCGTCCGCCTGACTGCGAGCCAGGCACTCGTCCGCTTCCTTGAAAACCAGTATGTCAGCTACATCGACATGGACGGGAAGGAAGTCGAACACAAATTCGTCAAGGGCATTTTCATGCTCCCCGGCCACGGCAATGTTGTCGGCTTCTGCAACGGCGTTGAACAGGAGCTCAAGGATATGGTCGTGTATCAGGGCAAGAACGAACAGGGTATGGCGCTCGCAGCCGTCGGCTTCGCCAAGCAGAGCCGCCGCAAGCAGATCTTTGCCTGCACCTCGTCCGTCGGCCCCGGCGCGTGCAACATGGTCACCGCCGCCGCTACCGCTACCGCAAACAACATCCCCGTGCTGATCCTTCCGGGCGATATCTACGCTTCCCGCCAGCCCGACCCGGTGCTCCAGCAGATGGAGCAGCCCCAGAACCTGTCCATTTCCGCGCATGACGCGTTCCAGGCCGTCACCAAGTACTGGGGCCGCATCAACCGCCCCGAGCAGGTCATGACCGATATGATCTCGGCCATGCGCGTGCTGACCGATACCGCCAACACCGGCGCGGTCGCGATCTCCCTGCCGCAGGATGTGCAGGCCGAAGCGTATGATTACCCGGTCGATTTCTTCCAGAAGCGCGTTTGGCGCATCGATCGCCGCCCGGCGACCAAGTACGCCATCGACAAGGCCGTCGAAGTCATCAAGACGGCGAAAAAGCCGCTCCTGATCTGCGGCGGCGGCGTCCGCTATGCGGAAGCGCACAAGGTATTCAAGAAGTTCGCCGAAGATTTCGGCATCGCGTTCGGCGAGACGCAGGCGGGCAAGTCCGCGATCGAATGGACGCATGAGCTCAACCTCGGCGGTCTCGGCACCACCGGCGGCATCGCAGCCAACAAGCTCGCGCATGAGGCCGACGTTGTGATCGGCGTCGGTACCCGCTACACCGACTTTACCACCGCTTCCAAGTGGCTGTACCGCACCGACGCGAAGTTCGTCAACATCAATCCGTCCGAGTTCCAGGCGTATAAGATGGACGCGACCCCGGTCGTTGCCGACGCCAACGAAGCCCTCACCGCGATCGGCGCGGAGCTCAGCAAGCTCGGTTATCACACCGACGACGCTTACAAGGCGGAAGTCGCCGCGCTCCGTAAGGAATGGTTCACCGAGGTCGAACGCCTCGACAACTGCAAGTACACCGATAAGGATTCCTTCGTGCCGGAATGCAATGACGACAACCGCTGCGCTGTTGAAAAGTACATCGAGGATACCGGCTGCGACCTGTGCCAGACCACGGTGCTCGGCGCGATCAACCACCTGATCGACGAGGACGCGATCGTCTGCGCGGCTGCCGGTTCGCTGCCCGGCGATATGCAGGGCCTGTGGCGTGCAAGCAAGATCAACACCTATCACATGGAATACGGTTATTCCTGCATGGGTTACGAAGTCGCTTCCGCGCTCGGCGCAAAGCTCGCCTGCCCCGATCAGGAAGTCTATGCGATGTGCGGCGACGGCTCGTTCGATATGCTGCACTCCGAGCTTATCACCTCCGTACAGATCGGCAAGAAGATCAACGTCATGCTGTTCGATAACGCTTCCTACGGCTGCATCAACAATCTCCAGGTCGGCAACGGCAACGCTTCCATCACCACCGAGAAGAATATGCTTGAAGAAGGCGTTACCAACGGCATCCACAAGGGCAAGGTCATGCAGATCGATTACGCGGCGATCGGCGCGGCGTATGGCTGCAAGACCTACACCGTCAAGACCATGGACGAACTGAAGGCCGCGATCGAAGACGCGAAGAAACAGACCGTTTCCACGCTGATCGATATGAAGGTGCTGCCCAAGACCATGTCCAAGGGTTACGAGAACTGGTGGCGCGTCGGCGTTGCCGAGGTCTCCCAGAAGCCTGAAGTGCAGGCTGCGCGCAAGCGCATCGAGGAACACCTCTTCGAGGCTCGCCATTATTAAGATATTTGCGGCAATCGCCCGCATTTCCTTCCGTTAGATTTTGTTGCTTATCTCTGGCAGGCATTCGCCTGCCAGAGACAAATGCCTTACTTGGCAAAGTTCTACAAAGCCTTTGTCACACCATTTCTTTTTACATCAAAATCATAATCACACATAAAGTTTTAATTTTCTTAAAAGTTTTAAGATGCTTAAATCTTTTAATACAATTAGATGGAGGTTCTTAATGAAAAAGATTGTTAGTATTATTACTATGTTATGTTTGACTTTCATGATATCTGCCCCCGCTTTAGCGGTTTCTTCAGATTCTCCCTCAACGAATGTAATTAGTTCAATCAGCGAGGCTTTAGAAGTTGTTGAATATGATAAATCATTGTGGGGATTTGAAACTGTTGATTTTTCTAATATTTATATTGGAGACGCAATCTATACATATAATTATGTCGATAGTGCGTTTGAAGAATCAAATATAATTTACCCTATATTCAGTGATGATAATTTAATTGCGCTTTCTATTAGTCACGATGGTGCATATCAACAAATCGTGACTGCGCTTGTTGATGAAATCAATTACATAAATCCAGAACAATTGGCATTGGTATATGATGCAGAGAATTGCTATCTTTATGATGGTATTGACTTTCACCAAATTGCCCAAAGCCAAGAAATTGCTTCGGATCGTGACATTCTTCTAGTAGATTCGATTATGCTGGATACAGATGATATAGCATTATCAGATTTGGTTCCTGTAGTAAATCTTGACTATACCACCCCGCTTGATCGCGCGCAGACTTATTTCTCCTGCGCGGTAGATTATGTTTCTCAACCACTTAATTCTGATTTATGTTGGGCTGCATGTATTGCTTGTATCTCGAATTACGTTAGAGGAACACCTTTTACCGCTACAATGATAGCCGATGAAACCTGCGGTGAAGGGTATCTGGGAGCGGTATCTCCGGATGTTCTTCCACGCATGATGTATAATGAATATAGTTTGAATTATTCGCTTGAATATAGCGTTCCATCGGATTTGGTCATTCTCAAGAATATCCAAAAAGATTATCCGGTTTTAGCATTGCTTAACGGTAATTCAAGTAAAAAACATATGTGTGTTGTATACGGAATTAACCTTGTTAGTGGATACATCACAATAATGGATCCGATATTTGGATTTACTACTGTGTACACAAAAAATAATAAATATACCTATTCGGATCCTACTCGGGATCGTACATGGACTGTTTATGGTGGGCTCTGCCGGTATTGGAGTGCGTAATCATGGATTGCCGAAAACTTTTTATCGCCGCCGACGTGGTATGCTTTATCGTCGCCGCCTTCTTCCTATACCCGTATCTCGTGCCCGCTTATCCGCTTGCATCCCTGCAAAATGATGAAATCGAATCCATTTCATTCAGCTATATCGGCGACCCTCCGGAATATATCCTTTCGCCTGAGCTACAAGAGCAATGTGTCAGTGTGCTGCACAGTATTGCGGCATACAAAGAACCACAGGAACGCGTATACGTCGGCGAAGGCCCTCATTTTAATATCTTAAAAAAGGACGGCGAATGGATCCGCTTTGAATATGGCGATATTGTCGTTTTTATCAACGATATTCACTATCGGACGACGCGCAATGACGCTATGCATGATTTCCTCGACTACGATTTGCCTGCATTTATCGACAGTTTCGCGCAGAGCTGCCCTGCGGACTAAAATAGTTTTCTTTGCAAGGCTCGCTATGATTAAGATGCTGCCCGTTTCGGACGGTTCAAAGTGAATTTCAGGGGTACCCGCTTGCGGGTACCCCTATTTTTTGCGTTTATCGTCATTTTTGCGTCCATTTGCTTTTTGCGAATGCATGCCGCCGTGTCCTGTGGGCGCCGTGGCGTCCCCCTGCCGCGCTCCTCTTCCGCTTCGATGGAAGACGACGCATTCACGCCGCGTTCCGCTGGCAACTCCCTCAGTCAGCCTTACGGCTGCCAGCTCCCTCGAAGAGGGAGCCTTTTCGTGCGGAAAAGGGCTTGGGGATTTCCCCAAGCCCTTTGATCGGTTTGCCTGTTTTCGGTTCGTTTTTCCGGTCACTTCAGGCTGGTGACGCCCATGTAGGTCATCAGCATCTGCGCGACCTGCGCGCGGCTCGCGTCCGCCGTCGGGGACAGCCTGCCATTCGCGCCGGAAATGATCCCGTTCTGGGTCGCCCACAGCATCGCGTCTCTTGCATAGCTGCTCACCGTGGATGCGTCGCTGAAGCCCAGTTCGCCCGAGACCGACGGGCTGCCTGCATAGTTCCAAAGGATCACGGCCAACTGTTCACGGGTGATCGGATCTTCCGGCCCGATCCTGCCGTTGCCATAGCCCGAGATCAGGCCCTTGCCCGTCGCCCACTGGATCGCGCCGTAGTACCAGTCGTTTGCGCCGACATCCGCGAACGCATTGTTCACGCCCGCCGCCGGATTGTTTTCCAGATTGTGCAGTACCGTCGCGATCATGCCGCGCGTCATTACGCCGTCCGGTGTGAAGGCGCTGGCGCTCGTGCCGTTGAACAGGCCGCGGGCCGATGCGAAATCGACCGCGTTCTTGTGCCAGTCGCTGGCCAGCACGTCGATAAAGGATTTGCTGTTGTCTACGATCTTTACGGTCAGTTCGCCCGAGACCTTGAACGCAAGGCCGTCGTCGGTCGGGATGGACGCCTTGATCACCGTCTCTGCGCCGGAGGGCGAGACGACGACTGCAACCGTGCCCGCCGTGACGCCGCGCACCGGTACTTCAACCGCAACCGTCGTTCCCGACGGCAGAGTGACCGATACAGTCGGGGCCTTCGCCGCGGTGGAGCCCGGACGCACGGCCGGAATCGGGAGCGCTACCGGGTCGCTGCCGCTGTCGCGGATCGTGCCGCTGGAAATGTTGACGCTGCTTTCGGTCGTGCCGTCGCGATCTACGGTCGTGGTCGCTTCCGTGCCATCCGGCTGGGTCAACGTCGTTTCCGAGGAGCCGTCCGGGTTTCCAACCGTCTTCGTGACCGTGCCGTCTGCTTCGCGGTCGGTCGTAGTGACGGTGCCGTCCGGACGGGTGACGACTACGGTCTCGCTGCCGTCGGTGCGCTTGGTCGTCTCGGTGACGGTGCCGTCTTTGCCGGTCGTTGTTGTGACGGTCGAACCGTCGCTCTTGGTCTCGGTGTCGCTGCCGGTGTTCGGTACGATCGCCGTGCCGCCGCCGCCCGACGAGCTGCCGCCCGAAGAGGAAGGACGGTTGGTGACGGTCAGGGTGCCGTTGACATATACGATATCGTTATAGTTCGCCGGTTTCGATACGGCTGCGCCGCTTACCAGGATCGCTGTCGTGCCGACAACGTTCATGTTGGGGTCGGTCTCGTATGCGAGCGTCGGCGCGGTTGTGAGACTGTCGCCGCTCGCCAGACCGGTCACGGTGTAGGTCAACGCCGGTACGGACGCGCCTGTATAGGCGGTTTTGTCGTCCGCTGTGATGGTGACCGTTGCCTTCGCAACCGTCAGGACGTAGCTTGCGCGCCCTGCAATGTAATCATCTGTTGCGGCTGCGTCTGCCGTGATCGTCGTCTTGCCGACGCCAACGATCGTTACGTTGCCTTCCGCATCAACTTTGGCTACGTTTGTATCGGTGCTCGCATAAGTCAGCGTTCCCACCGCGCCTTCCGGAACCATGGCGAATACCGCGTCGCCATAGGTCTTTTCCACCGCCGAGGGGGTAAAGGTGATGTTTTGCAGTTCCTTGTCAGTGACGGTTACAGTAATCTCATCGCTGGTGTATGCATTATACTCCGGTTTTCCGTCGCCATTCACATCCAGCGCGGCGACCGTCACGCGAATGGTCACTTCACCTATCGCACTACCAGAGGTCAGTACTTTGCCATCCAGTGCGGTGTCAGATGCACTGTTGCTATCAATCGCAAATGAAACTTCGCTGTTTGGCACAAGTCCCGTTACCAATGTAGACAGGTCAAGCGTGTTGCCGCCGATTTTCAGACCAGTCAACGTCTGCACCAGCGGGTCTTGCTCCGCCGCTTTAATTTCCCACGCATACTT
The DNA here is from genome assembly GCA_910586105.1 of uncultured Eubacteriales bacterium. GTDB lineage: Bacteria > Bacillota > Clostridia > Oscillospirales > Butyricicoccaceae > QXXE01. The sequence goes on from CAJUGU010000002.1 coordinate 12,707, forward strand.
AACGGTATCGTCTACAGTCAGATTACCGTTATTCACCAATTCATAATTGGTATTATCATACTTTAGCGTTGCAACCGCGCTATAATTGCCGACGTAAGTCGCTGTATTGCTTTCATAAGTGGCTTCGACGTTCTCCGGCAGCGAGTTTGCAGCGATTGCTACTGTTTTCTCGGTGCCGTCGTAAGTAAACTCTTTCCCGTCCCACGCAATGCTGGAAATATCAATTTGGGCTTTGTTTACCCGAATTCCTGAAATCGTCGCAGTCTTGCCCATATATGTTACGGTGACTGTCTTCGGCGTATCGCTTGCGTTGCCGAGGTTTTTGTTTTCGCCGTTTCCGTCTTCCACAGTGTAGCTCACATTGGAATCTGTAACCGGAATAACCTCAGTTCCATTATCCGCATATGTCGCTGTAATGGTTAATCCAGCAGGCTCAAACAGCTCACCGTACTGATATGTGGCCTTAGTAAGTGTGCCTGTGACTGCAATTCCCGTCAGCTCACGAGCCTTTACCGTGATAGACACTGTGCCTGTTGCATTGTTATAATTCGTTGTATTGTTAGGCGTAAATGTCCATGTATAGTCCTTTGTGCCTTCGGTAAGCGTTTGGTTGTCGTCCAGTTTGAAGGTACCGTTATCAGCATCCGCTCCATCGCCTTTCAGCGTTATACTCGAAAGTGGGGTCGTCGTATAAACATCGCCTTCAACACTTACCGTACCAACAGCGGGATCTGCCTTGGTAATGGTTACTGTCACTGTAGCATCGCTTACAGTATAGTTTCCAGCATCCTTCCCCGTCAATGTAGGTGTAACGGTAACGGTATAAGTACCAGCATCAGACGAAGTCGTATTCCCTTCAGGGAGAGTGAATGTAACTTCGTCCCCTTCCAGCAGTCCATCTAAGGTGCCGCCTGTAGGCGTAACATTATTAGTACCATCGTAGGGACGGGTCGCGGTAGCACCAGTGACCGTCAGTTTCTTTGGGGTTACGGTGACAGGTACTTCATATGTTACTGAAGCATATTTAGGATCTTCAGGCGTAAATAACGCCGTAAATGTTTTTGCAGGAATTACTACTGTACCAACATTTTGTTCAGGATTCAACCAAGACCAAGCACCTTGAATTTCAGAAGCACCCTCAGCACTCACAGAACCGCCGGTAAGCGTTGATTCATTCAAAGTGGCTCCATATGTTACATCTGCGGCTGTCGGTGCTTGATTGACTATTAGCTGAATTTTGGAGACATATTCATCTGTGCTCAGTGTCGGGTATGGGAAAGACAATGTATTGTCCCCGCTAATCCACGAGCCACTTTCAATGTGACTTGCTGAAAACGCAACGTCTGCAACACCCTCGCCCCAGCCGGAACCAGCTTTTGTCGTGCTGCCAACCAGGAAAAAGTCTGTGTTTATCGTTGTTTGATCAGCCCATGTTACGTCCACCGCATACCATGCATCATCGATTTTAACATAGTTCCATGCATGCGCTCCGCCCTTCTGCGTACCACCTTCAGTTCCGCCAGCTGTGCCGCTCACATACACACATGGTATATCAAACTTATCACAAAGCAGCTTGAACGATGTTGCATAGCCTGCGCAAACCGTCTTGTTTGGTGACACCAAGCCGCTGTATGCTGACTGGTTAAACGGCGATTCCGTTGTTCCATCATATGTAATCAATTCACAGAGGGAATCATGAATTGCCCGAATCGTTTTGATGCTCTCATCAACATCAGTTAAATCCATTTTCTTCGCATTAACTTTATTTACAGCCGTTTCTACTGCCATCGAGAAGCTATTTGTATTCCAAATAGTTTCATCGACCGTATTGAAACTGAATTTAACATTGCTCACCTTCGAGTCTCCCGTGACGGTTGTTGCGCCAGCGCTGGTGCCAGGAATCGAATAGTTATATGAAGGGCCAAATCCGCTCCCTTTAAGCCACGGCATTTCCGGATGGTCTTTTTCCAGCGCCAAATACGCCGCTGTTACATTGTCACGAAACCAAGTCTGTACTTCCGCCTTCGATTCATCCGTAAAGCTCCACTCATTATCTTTTTTTTCAAAAGAGAGATTTGTAAATGTAGGCTCAATGGAAAGATCAATACTCGCTATCGGAGTTGCAAACTTCGTTTTCATCTCGTCATACATAGCTTGTGCTTCTGGCTCTAGCTGTGCTCGATACGCCTCATATACACCATCAGCAGACTTTGTAAACGCATCGTTCCATTGTGACAATACGAAAAATGATATTCCAAAATCATCATCCGGAAACTCTGTTGCTTCTGTATCGAAGAAGCCATCCGTTTCGATTATGATTTCTGGTTCATCATCTTCCTCATCGTTCTTTTCATCTGGCTCTTCTTCCAAATCCTCGTCTTCCTCTGGGACTTCCTCGTTGTCCGGGTCGTTGTTTTCGTCCCCCAAAGTTTGCGAAATCGCAGGCTCCTCCTCATCCGGGTGTGGGTCGTCTTCTGCCGCGTAAGCTCCCACCGGGAACATCGCCAGCAGGACGGCAAACGCCGTCAACATACTTAGCAATCGTTTCTTCACCTGAATATTCCTCCTTAATATTTTGATCTGAGCAGGTATCGCATAAATCGACGCTCCCATTTTATCATATTTTTCAGGATTTGACAAGAGCTTCCCCGCGTTTTTTCCACCCGAAAACACAAAAACCGGGAAGGACTTACCGTCCTTCCCGTCCTTTGCACATTTTAAGTATGCGTTGCGAACCACCAGCCGAGCACATACAGCGCGTAAGCGTGCGCCGGATAATAGCTGTAAAACAGCCATTTGCAGCGGTGTTTCCCCGGTTTGCCGTTATACAGACAGATCAATCCCACCGCGGCGAACGTGCAGGCGACATACAGCAGCAGATCCCACGTCACCTTGGCCAGCGCCAACTGTACCCCGCTGAAAACCGCCATCGCAAGGACGGTCTTCCATTTGCTGCGGCGGGTATAATAGAATGCGATGCCCAAAACCACGAACAGGAAACTCCCTTCGCAGGTGAACGGGTTTGGCAGCAGCAGGAACCCGGCCTGCATCAGCCGCAGCGGCGCGTCCGGGACGAGCATCGCCGCGATCACGGCGGCGGTCGCGGCCAGCATGCCGCCGAGCATCAACGCCCCCAGCCAGCGCGGTTTGCCGGCGTCCGCGCCCCGCAGCAGTTCGAGGCCCTCGACGCACCAGCAAATGACGAACATCGTCGAAAAAATATCATTCATGATCGCGACCCCATCCGGCCGCGGCAGCGCCAGGTTGAGCGTCATGCTGGCGAGCTTCATGAGCACCGAAAAGCTGTACATCCGCAGCAGGTACTTCCACCGGCTGCGCGTGTAGGAAAAGCCTTCCACGCACAGGAACACGAACACCGGCGCGGCCAGCCGCCCGATCAGCGTCAGCAGATACGGCACGCCCATCGACTCGGGCATAAAATAATGGATGTGGTCAATCGTCATGATCGCCAGCGCGAGCAGCTTGAGCTGGAACCCGTCCAGCCCCCGTTTCAAACCTTCCATTGGTCATCCTCCCAATTCCTTGTTGTCACGTTGTACGTGTGTATTATATGCATAGTATAATATCACGCACTCCCTCCCTTGTCAACCCCCAGCGCAAAATTTCCACGCCGCCCGCGCCGCCCGGATATTCCCGACTTTTTGGCGATTTTCCGCTTGTGTTATGCTGGAAAATGCAGTATACTAGGAAGGGTAAATCTTAATCTTATATGGAGGAATCAACCTTGCTGGTCAACTCCCTGTTCAATGACGGGCTGCGCGGGCTGCTGGTCACGCTGCTGCTGACGCTCCCCGCCATCGTCCTTTGCTTATCCATCCATGAGCTGTGCCACGGCCTGGCCGCCTATGCGCTGGGCGACCGCACCGCCGCCAACCAGGGGCGGCTGACGCTCGATCCCATGGCGCATATCGACCCCCTTGGCTTCCTGTGCATGCTGCTGCTGGGGTTCGGGTGGGCGCGGCCCGTTCCCGTCAATATTTCCAGCTTTAAAAACAGACGCCTGGGAATGGCGGTCACGGCTGCGGCCGGCCCGCTTTCCAACTTTATCCTTGGCTTCCTCAGCTATCTGGCGTTCTTTGCCATCACGTATGCGACGCGGGAAGCCGCCGGGACGCTCGGGCTGTTCGCCTGGGTCGTCGCGCTGTTCTTCCGGTATCTTGCCAGCCTGTCCATCGGGCTGGGCGCCTTCAACCTGCTGCCCGTCTACCCGCTGGACGGCTCCCGGATCCTGGACGGCTTCCTGCCGCTCAAATGGTCCATGCGGCTCCAGCAGTACCAGACCTACCTGCTGTTCGGGCTGATCCTGCTGATGTGGTTCGGTGGTACCGGCATCCTGATCGGCACCGTGAACGGCTGGGTCTGGGGCGCGGCCTATCGCGTGTTCGCGCTGTTCGTATAACCATGGCGGCAGAAATGACCTTCCATTTGGACGCCTTCGACGGGCCGCTCGACCTGCTCCTCCACCTGATCTCCAAAAACAAGGTGTCGATCTACGATATCCCGATCGCGGAGATCTGCGAGCAGTATATGGCGGTGCTGGACGAAGCGCGGCGGATGGATATGGATATCGCGGGCGATTTTATCGCGATGGCGGCCCAGCTGATCTATATCAAATCCAAGATGCTCCTGCCCGTCTATGAGGACGAGGAGGAGGAAGACCCCCGCCGTCAGCTGGTCGAAATGCTGCTGGAATACCAGCGCATCAAGGAAATGACCCCCTATTTCCGGCAGCAGAGCGAGCTCGGGAGGGATATCTACGTCAAGCCGCCGGAGATCGCCGACCGGAACGCCCCGGTGCAGTACCGGCACTCGGTCGACGACCTGCTCAAAGCCGCCCGGGCGCTGCTCGAAAAAGCGCAGCAGCGGGTGCCGCCTTCGGCGCGCGCGTTCAAAGGCATCGTCGGGCGCGAGCCCGCGCCGGTCGAGGAAAAGATCACGATGATCCTGCACCGTTTTTTACGGCATACCCGGCTGAAATTCCGGCAGCTGTTTGAGAGCGCGCAAAACCGGTCCGAGATCGTGGCGACGTTTTTGGCGGTGCTCGAGCTTTCCAAGACCCGCCGCCTGATGATTGAGGGCGACGGTGAAGACGTGGAGCTGTATTTGACGGATAAGGAGGACGCCGGATGAAGGAACTCGAAGCGCGGCTGGAAGCCGTGTTGTTCGCGGCGGGCGACGCGGTCAGCGTGGAACGGCTTGCGAACGCGCTGGGCGTCGCGACCGAGCTGGTGTATGAGACCGCCTCGTCGCTGGCCAGCCAATATGATTTCGACCGCCGCGGCATCCTGCTTGCGCGCATGGAGGACCGGCTCCAGCTGGCAAGCCGTCCCGATTATGCCGAGGATATCCGGCGGGTCACCGAAAGCCGCCGCCCTCCCTCGCTCGGGCCCGCCGCGCTCGAAGTGCTGACGATCGTCGCCTACCGCCAGCCGGTCACGCGCGCATTCGTCGAACAGCTGCGCGGGGTCGATTCGGGCGCTACCGTCTCCTCGCTCGCCGAAAAAGGGCTGATCGAGGAGGCAGGCCGGTTGGATGTGCCCGGTCGCCCGATCCTCTATCGGACGACCGATGCGTTTTTGCGCGCGTTCTCCATTTCCAGCCTGGAGGAGCTGCCCGCCCTTCCGGCGCTGCAAACGGATAACGAACAGCTGACCCTGGACGACCTCGCCGACCGGATCGAACAAGGGTCCGAAACACCGGCGGAGCCTTCGGGGCAGACGCCGGATGCGTCCGGACGCGCGGATCCGATCGAGCGCTCCGGACCGGCTGAACAGACGGAACGGTCGGAGCCGTCAACACAGGCGGAAGCTCCCGATCGCGAGCCGTCGCCCTCTGACGAAGCATAACTTTCAGGAAGTGAATTATCATGGAACAAATCGAACAACTTGCAGCACCTCTCGCGGCCATATTCTTGCTTTTGGTCGTCCTCCTTGTATGGTATGCCGCCGTGCGCCGTAAGGCCGCGCAGCCGGCGCCGCCGGAGGAAACGCCGCAGCCCATCCTTTCGGACGACCAGCTGCCGCCGCCCCCCGACCTGCGTCCCAAGCCGTGGCTTTCGGATTCCCCCAAGGCAATGCTCGACGGGGCGATCCATGACGATTTCGTCCGGCTGCTCGACCGGTTCATTTCGATCGTGCTGAAGGAAAAGGATGTCAGCGTCAGCGTCCTGATGCAGCTGACCGGCTACCATCAGGCGGCGAAGTTCGTCGACCATATGGAGATGATGGGGCTGATCGGGCCTTCCGGGCTTACCCAGCCCCGGGAGATCTTTATCACCGAGGAGCAATACCAGAATGTCCTGCGCAAGCGGCTTTTCCGCTACCGTACCGAGCTGGAGGTGCCCGAGACCGAGTTCGTCACGGCGCTGCTCGACCGGCTGAAGCGGGATATCGTGCTGATCCGCAACGGCACGCTGACCGCCGACACGCTGAGCGACGACCTGCTCGCCGACATCGACCCGATGGACGACGCCGAATTTGAAGCATGGTGCACCGACCTGCTGACCAAGCTCGGGTATCGCCTCGAACCGCTGAAGGTGCGCAATCACGGCGCGCACATCCTGATGGAAAAGGACGATGTGCTGTACGCGATGCGGTGCGTCGGCAGCGCGACCGAGCTGGACGATCTTGCGGTGCACGAGGTCTTTTCGAGCCAGCGCTACTATGGGCGGCACGTCGCCATCCTGATGACCAACCAGACGCTCTCGCCGGACGCCCACAAGCTGGCGCAGGAGCTGAATATCCTGCTGTGGGACCGGAATAAATTGAAGCTCTTGATCGAAAGGGTCAGCCTGCTCCCCTTCTGACGGCTGAACGCGCAGGCGTTTGACCGTGCCCGGCGGCAGGCCTGAACGGGGCGGATCGAAGGAGGTCGTTTGCAATCCTGAAAGTGCTCACATATCTTGCGGCGGCCGTCGTCGGGCTCCCCCTCCTGCTGGCGCTGCTGCTTTTGCTGGCGCTGATCCCACGTGTCCGCGTCGATGTTGACAAGGCGCAGACAGGGCCGCTCGCGCTTGCGGTCCGCTATGGCTGGATCAAAATACGGCTGCTCCCGCGAAAACCGAAACCGTCCAAAAAGGCCGCGCCTGCGAAACCCAAACCGAAGGCCCCGCCGAAAAAGCCGAAAGAAAAGAAGGCGAAGGAGGGCGGCTTTTCGGCAAAGGGGCTGGATATCGGGGATACGGCCTGTCTCGCGCTCGACCTGCTGATCGAGCTGCGAAACCGGCTGAAGATCCACCGGCTGCGCGCCGACGTGATGCTTGCAACGGGCGACGCGGCAAAAACGGGCGTCCTGCTTGGGCAAATCGCGGCGATATCCGGTATGGTTTTACCGTTTTTGGAGCAGAATTTTGTCATACCGGATTTTCGGATCGCCGTCGACGGCGATTTCCAGTGTGAAGGACCGGCGACGCGCGCCGCGTTTGCGGTCTCGGTTTCCATACGGCCGATCCATCTGCCGCTGCTCCTGCTGAAATACCGGCGGAAGCTGCTGGCGCTTTACCGCAGCCTGCGCGTTGCTCCGGCGGCGGGACAAACGAAGGAAAACCCATCGAATGATATGAAAAAGGAGAATGCAACATGAACGAACATCCGATTCAGAACCTGATGACGGAAACCATGGAAAAAATCAAGAAGATGGTCGATGTGAATACCATTATTGGGACGCCTATCACCACGCCGGACGGTACAACAGTGATCCCGGTCTCAAAGGTCACGTTCGGGTTCGGCTCTGGCGGCAGCGATTTTGTCTCGCGCAACGCGAAGGATGCTTCGCCGGTCTGTTTTGGCGGCGGCGGCGGCGCGGGGGTCACGGTCACGCCGGTCTGCTTTTTGATTATCAATTCCACGGGCGCGAACATCCTGCCGATCAATGCGCAGGCGGTCACTTCGGTCGACCGGCTGATCGAAATGCTGCCGACGGCGGTCAACAAGGTTTCGGCCTTTGTGGAGAACCGCAAGGGCGCGAAAGAGGGCGCTGCGGAAGCCTCTGCGCCTGTGGCGGACGGGTCGGAAGGCTGAGTTCCCGGGGGCGCGGGGCGGATACGCGGCGATGCGTGACGCCCTGCGCCTTTCGCGTTTTTTTTGTGCATATCCGCCGGGATCTGCCCGTACAGTAAAGGAGTAGGTACTTTCGGAAAGGCGGGGGATGTATGAAAAGGATCGTTTGCGCGGTGTTGCTGTTGTTCATGCTGTTACCGGCGGCGGGCGCGGTGAGCGCCAAAAGTGCGATTGTGCTGGACGCGCTGACGGGGGCGGTTTATTTTGAGCAGAACGCGGACGAACAGCTGCCGATGGCCTCGACGACGAAGATCATGACGGCGGTCGTCACGCTGGAAAACGGGGATCTGGATCGCGAATACGAGGTCAAGCGGGAGTATACGCTCGTCGAGGGCACCTCCATGTCCCTCCGCGAAGGCGAAACGCTGACGATCCATGACACGCTTTGGGGGCTGCTGATGCTCTCGGGGAACGACGCGGCGCTTGCCCTTGCGGGCGAGGGCGGCGGGGCGGACAATTTCGTGGCGAAGATGAACGCCAAGGCGCGCGAGCTGGGGCTTGAAAACACGCACTTTGACAACCCGCACGGCCTGGACAGTGCGACGCATTATACGACGGCCCGCGAGCTGGCGATCCTGGCCGCATATGCGATGAAAAACGAAACGTTCCGTGAGATCGTCTCAACGGTCAGCCATACGGCGGCGGGGCGCGACATGGCGAATCATAACAAGATGCTGGTCAATTACGAGGGCGGCTGCGGGGTAAAAACGGGATACACCCGGCGGGCGGGGCGCTGCTTAGTCTCGGCGGCAGAGCGGGGCGGGCGTTTGCTGATCGTGGTCACGTTAAACGACCCGGACGACTGGAACGACCATGCGGAGCTGTTAGACCTGGGCTTCTCCCGGTTTACGGAAACCACGCTGCAAACGGCGGGCGACGAAGTCGGGGCCTGCACGGTATATGGCGGCTTGCCGGAGGTATTGCCGTTGCTTGCGGGGGAGACCCTCACGGCAATGCTGGCCGACGGCGAACAGCCGCGCGTTTCCTTATCGGGCAGGCGGTTCACTTACGCGCCGATTTTCAACAGTGCGTACTTCGGACAGATCGAATACCGGATCGGGGACGCGGTCATAGCGCGCGGCAACGTTGCATACGGCGGGGACGCGGCGCGCCAACCAGAGCGGCTCACGCTCTGGGAGCGTCTCATGCAATTCCTCTTCGGCTGATGCGCACCCGCCCCTCGCCGGGGCGGCGTCCTGCGCGGACGGCGGCAGGGCTCTGCCCTGCGGCAACAGATCGCAGCGGTCGATCCCTCCGCCCTTGAATTTGGCTCCGACTTTTGGAGCATCCGGGATTTCAGAAAAAACGCCCATTTCATGGGCTATATTATGCAAAAATACGGTCAGCGGAGCCCGTCTTCGTCTGGCTGTGGTAAGGAGTCAGTATGAAGGAAAGAGTGCAAAAGATCCTGTCGCAGGCTGGGGTATGCTCCCGCCGCGCGGCGGAAGCAATGATCGAAGCCGGACGCGTGACCGTCAACAACCGGAAGATCAAACTGGGCGATCAGGCCGACAGCAGTCGGGACGTGATCTGCGTGGACGGCAAACGCATCCACGAAACCGAGCCTAAGGTCTATTTGATGCTGCATAAACCCCGCGGTTTCGTCTCGACGCTCTCGGACGAACGCGGACGGCGCACCGTCCGCCAGCTCGTGCGGGACTGCGGCGCGCGGGTCTATCCCGTCGGACGTCTCGACGCCGATTCCGAAGGCCTGCTGCTGATGACCAACGACGGCGCGCTCACCTATTCGCTCACCCACCCCAAACATGCGGTCGACAAGCTGTATTATGTGCGGGTCAAAGGCGACTTAAAGCAGATCGAACGGCTGCGCGAACCGATCGAGATCGACGGACGCATGACCGCGCCCGCCGATGTGGAAGTGCTCGACGCGCCCGCAGCAGGCTATAGCCTGCTGGGCATCACGCTCCATGAAGGCCGCAACCGGCAGATCCGGCGGCTGTGCGAACACGCCGGTTTGGAAGTGAAACGTCTCAAACGTATGAAGATCGGCACGTTGGAGATCGACCCCAGGCTGAAGGTCGGCGCGTGGCGCAATCTCACCGAGGAGGAGGTCGCGTATCTGCAAAGCCTTTAAAGGCGCGCGGAAACGCCGCCCGACCGGCGAAAAATGGTTCGGGATCCTGGCATGGAAATCCGGCGCTCCCCACAGTCGCGCCGCCGTTTTCTCCCGTCAACGCGGCTTCCGCATCGCCGAACGGACATCCGTCCGGGAACGCTTTTCCAGCCTGCGGCGGTCAAAATTTTTTTCATGCAGAAAACGGGATAGCCTATCCTTGGGCCGTCCCGTTTGCTTTGCTTATAAAATGCGGCTTTGGATCGCGCGTCACATCTCGATCTCGTCCAGCAGCGTCCGCAGCTTCTTCGCTGAGGAAAGCAGCTGCCTGCGTTCTTCGTCGTTCAGCGGCAGGTCGAGCACCGCTTCGACCCCGTTGCGCCCGACCACCGACGGCAGGCCAAGGCATACCTCGCTGACCCCGTAATGGCCGGTCACCAGCGACGATACCGGCAGAACCGAATGTTCGTCCCGCACGATCGCTTCTGCGATGCGCCGCACGGTCATGCCGATCGCATAGTAGGTTGCGCCCTTCCCCTCGATGATCGAATACGCAGCGTCCCGCACGTTTTCATAGATCCGGTTCATCGCCGGGAAGGAATATTCTTTCCCGGCTGCATGGCAGTAACCGTCCAGATCGACGCCCGAAACGTTCGCCGACGACCAGACCGCCAGCTCGCTGTCCCCATGCTCGCCGATAATGAACGCATGGACGTTCCGGCTGTCTACGCCGAGATATTGCCCGAGCAGATACTTCAGCCGCGCCGTGTCCAGCACCGTCCCCGAACCGATCACATGCCCTTCGGGCAGTGTCGCGATCTTCCGCGCCATATACGTCAGGATGTCCACCGGATTGGACACGATCAGCAGGATACATTCCTGATTCACCGCGCAGATCTGGCTGACGATCGATTGGATGATCGTGCGGTTGCGCCCTAAAAGCTCGATCCGGGTCTCGCCCGGTTTCTGGTTCGCGCCCGCCGCAAGGATGACCAGGCCGCAGTCGTGCAGGTCGGCGTAGTCCCCCGCCCGCACCAGACAGGGCCGCGTGAATGAGATACCGTGGTTGATGTCGGCGGCTTCGCCTTCCGCCCGCTTTCGGTTCTGATCGAGCAGGACGATCTCCGAGAATAACCCGCTGCCCGCAAGGGTGAACGCCGAGGTCGCGCCGACAAATCCGACCCCGATCACCGCGCACTTTTGGATATTGACCATGAAACAGCCCCCGTTTCTGATTTTTCCTGTATGCAAAAGCCGGATCGACGGATGCGTGAACGAGTCCAGACTCGGGTACGATCCCGCAGGGCGTCCGGGCGGATCGCAAAAAATGCGGCGCGGCACGACGGCGAAATCCCCGCGCGCCGCCGCTTCCGGCTTGCGGATACAGGTTTTGAATATTGTGCGCAGTCCTCCGGGCGTTATGCGCCGGCGCGCGGATTTGTTCAGCTTTCACAATCGGGCGGCAAAAGCGCAGCCGGAAAATGCAAAAGCGCGCCGCCGCTGTAGAAAAACGACAAATGTCGGCTTTTTTCTTGCGCCGCGCCGGTTTGTCCTGTATGATAGGGATAAGGCGCGGCGGCTTCCGTCGCCGGGAATGGGAGGACGATATGAAGATCGCGGTTTGTGACGATTCGCCCGCACAGCTGGCGCAGCTGCGGGCATACTTATCCGAACGGGACGGCCTGCTGACGGCCGAATTCACCAGCGGCAGCGCCCTGCTGCAATGTATCCGCGGCGGCGCGCATTTCGATCTGCTGCTGCTCGATATCCGGCTTGACGATACATTAGGCACGGCGTTGGCGCAGGAGCTTTCCCAGCTGCTGCCGCAGGCCGATATTATTTTTATCTCCGCCTACCCGCAGTATGTGACCGACGCTTTTCATTTGCAGGCTGCGCAATATTTCTTGAAACCGCTCGAAAAAGAACGCTTTTTGCAGGAGTTTGACCATCTGGTCGCGCGGCGCGCGCAGGCAAAAGCGCGCTGGGGCGTGCGCGGGCGCTATGGGATGCAATACTTTATCCCGGCGCAGATCGTTTACATCGAAGCCTATCACCGGCATTTGAAGATCCATACCCCAGGCTCTGTGACCGACGTAGTCGGCAAGCTGTCGGAAGCGCAGGCCGCGCTCACGCCTTACGGCTTCGGACGCAGCCATCAGGGCTATCTGGTCAACCTGCGCTGGGTGCGCGAGGTCGGCGCGAAAGAGATCGTCTGCACGCAGGGCAGCCGCATCCCGATCAGTACCCGCAAACGCGCGGCCTTTCTGGACGCCTATGTCCAGTTTGCAGAGCGCGGCGGTATGGCGGCGGACCGCTGTCTGTGATCGCCCCGCGGGCTTCCCCCGCCGGACATCGTGCCAAAGCGGCTGCCCCTTCGATCCGGGGCAGCCGCTTCTTTGCATCCTCCAAATATCCCTCAAGGTACAGCCCATTGTCACGATCGCCCGGGCTCCGCTTTACCCCTCCGCTTCTTTGGAATCATTCCCTTTCGGCTCCTCCTCTAAATATTGCTCCAGGTTGCGCCTCGCGTTTTCTCGGTCGGCTTTGCGGTATTTCAGCGGCGTGATCCCAAACTTGCTTTTGAACGCCTTCGTGAAGACCTGAGGATCCTGATAGCCGCAGTTGCGCGCGATGTTCGCCACCGGAACGTCGGTCAGCGTCAATTCTTCCTTGGCCCGGGTCAGCCGAAACAGCGTCAAATATTCCTGCGGCGAAATGTGCAGCACCTTCTGGAACAATGCAAACAGATAGCTGCGGTGCAGCGCTACATAATTTGCGACATCGTTTACCGTAATGCTTTCGATATAATGGTTCCGGATGAATTCGACAGCCTTGTGTACATACCGGTTCTCGCGGTCTTCCTTGCTCAGACGGTCGATCTTCGACGAAATGCCGTTGGAAAGACAGGCGAAAAACTGGCACAGCAGCGACTGCAAAAGGAAATCATTTTGCGTGCTCATGGTATTGTGGCGCAGCATTTCCCGCACCAGCCCGGTGAGCCTGCCGCCGTCGTCAAAGCGGAAGGTCAGCCGGTCGGCGTCCAGCCCGACCGCGCGCAGACAGCCTTCGGCGTTCGTACCGTCGAACCCGATCCATAGATACGTCCACGGTTCCTGTGCGTCCGCCTGATAAAACGTCTGCTTGTTCGGTTCGATCAGGAACCCTTCCCCTCTCCCAAGCGCGTAAGTGGTCCCGCCTACCTGAAAGATCCCCCGACCATCCACAATATAATGCAGCAGGTAATTGGGGCGGACGGCCGGGCCATAGCTGTGCAGCGGCTGGCAGTTCGCGTAACCGCAGTAACATAAATAAAATTCTTTAAACATTTGGTATTGCTGCAACAGGTGCAGTACCTGACTGTCTTCCATCTGGTCTCCCTCCCGCCCGCTGGTTTGATCGGTATTTGAAAAATATGGTTTCCCGGGATCCTCCGCCCCATGCATAGAGCTCCCGAGAATACGCCGGTGGCCCGCATGGAAAACCGTGCGGGCTCTGCCGGTTAAAAAAGAAGTGAAAAAGGATATGGTCAGGGTCGCGCCTTCAGTACAAAGATGTGCGAATCGAAATCGCAGCTGCGGCGTTCGTCCGGCTGGCATTCGCCGGCGGCGCTGTCGGTCGTGATGAGCCCGACGTGCATCAGCTCGTCCCCGAAGTGCCCGCCGTCGCCGTCGACCCGATAGCACAGGTCCGGGTCGAGCCCTTGCAGCCGCACGCGGCGGAACGGCCCGTTGACCTCGTTCAGTACGCGGTACCAGCCGGCCAGCGCCGTCCGTTTGTCCGGCGATACGACCATCCAGGCTGTGATGTTGCCGTCAAAGGGGGACTGCAGCCGGTAAAAATCGCCGAACTGGATGACCTCGCGGTATTCTTTCATGAATGCGATCTGTTCGCGCACCAGCACGCGCTCCTCTTCGGTGAGCTTGTTCAAATCCAGCTCGTAGCCGAAGGTACCGAAATGCGCCACGTTCGCACGGGTGCCGATCGGCGTGATCCGGTTCACCTGATGGTTCGGTACCGCCGAAACATGCGCCCCGATCGAGCTGATCGGATAGCAGAAGGAGGTGCCGTACTGGATCTTCAGCCGGGAGACCGCGTCCGAGTTGTCCGACGCCCAGCCCTGCGGCGCGTAATAAAGCAGGCCGGGATCGAAACGCCCGCCGCCCGACGCGCAGGATTCAAACAGCACGTGTGGGAAGTCCGTTGTCAGGCGGTCGTACAGGTCGTACACGCCGAGGATGTAACGGTGGAACAGCTCGCCCTGCCGGTCGGCGGGCAGCGCGCCCGAAAAGGCTTCGGAAATGCTTCGGTTCATATCCCACTTGATATAGGATACCTTCGCTTCGGACAGGATCTTTGCCATCTGCCCATAAATATGGTCGACCACCTCCGGGCGGGAATAATCCAGCACGTACTGGTTGCGCCCGTGGGAAACGCGGCGGTCCGGCGTGCAGACGATCCAATCGGGATGCGCCCGGTACAGGTCGGAATCCCGGTTGGCCATCTCCGGCTCGAACCAGAGGCCGAACTTCATCCCCAGCGCATCGATCCGGTCGGCAAGGCCGGTGATGCCGCGCGCCAGCCGGTCGGTGTTTGCGTACCAGTCGCCCAGCCCGGCGCGGTCGTTGGAGCGTGCGCCGAACCAGCCGTCGTCGAGCACGAACAGCTCTACGCCGTCTTTTTTCGCGCCCTCGGCGATCGCGACCAGTTTGTCTTCCGTAAAATCAAAGTAGGTCGCTTCCCAGTTGTTCAGCAGGATCGGGCGCGGCTTGTCGCGCCACTCCCCGCGCGCCAGCCGGGAACGGTAGAGGGTGTGGAAAGTCCGGCTCATCGCGCCCATGCCTTCGCAGGAATAGACCATCACGGCCTCGGGCGTCTGGAAGGCTTCCCCGGGCGCCAGCTTCCAGTCGAAGCCGAAGGGGTTGATGCCCAGCAGTACGCGGGTCACATCCCAGTTATCGACCTCCGCCTGCGCGAGGAAATTGCCCGAGTACACCAGCGAGAAGCCGATCGCCTCGCCGTGGGTCTCGTCCGTGCCGGGACGGCGGAGCATGATAAAGGGGTTATGGTTGTGCGAGGAATTGCCGCGCGCCGAGCCGACCGACTGCACGCCCTGCTCCAGCTTCCGCACCTTCATATGGCGTTCGCGCGACCATGCGCCCGAAAAATGGATGAATTCATAGTCGCTGTCCGGAAGGTCGAGCGAAAGGCTCATTGCATGGGTCAGGTGCAGGTCGAGCGCGCCCTCGTTGACCAGCCGGACCGAGCGGGCAATCGCCGCATGCTCCGCAAACAGGGTGTACGCCAGGTCGACCGACAAGCCGAGCAGGTCGTCGCGCAGATGCAGGGTCAGCGTTTCGGCCTCGCGGTCGTCTTCGCAGTAGGTCGCGGGCAGGCCTTCCAGTCGGGGCTTGCCGGGCGCAATGGAATGCGACCGGTAGGTCAGGTCCGTGATCCGGCTGCCGTTCGGCTGGCGGACCTCCACCGCAGGCTGACGGTAATCGGTCGTGCCATACGCCGGGTATTCTTGCTTGCTGTGCTCAAGGGAAAAGAACTTATCGCCCTCGAATACCCAGGTGGTCATGGGGCGGTGCTTGCGCTCAAACAGGTGGTCAAAGCCTTCCTGATCGTGAATGGCCCTGCCGAAATAAAGCTGTCCGACAACGCCGTTCGGCAGGATCTTCATGAGATAACTGATCTTTCCATTGCTCAGATGGAACGTTTTTGTGCTTTCGTGATATCGGATCACAGGGGTACCCTCCTTTCAAGATTCCGCGGGGAGGCTTCCCCACGGTGCGGCCGCCGTTGAAACGGCGCTTAAAGTGATGTCCCGGGGCGCTCCGCCTGCTCGGGGATCAGCCATTTGCTGCCAAAGCGGACGGCTCCGGCGATCTGCTTTCGTTCGCAGATCTGGCGCAGCAGGCAGGGCGTAAGCTGCCACAGCCGCGCAGCCTCCGGGATCGTCATATAATGGATCATGGTTTGAAAACTCCTTCTTCGCGCCCTCCCGCGCCCCGGCCGGGGCGCGGCGTAGGGATGTTGTACGGATCGCTCCGGGCGTCAGCGCGCGGCGCCCTGCTTTGCGTGCAGCGCGTTGACCTCGCGGGTCATTTGTTCCAGACGTTCGCCCTTGAGCTTGTATGCGTTCTTGAAGATCAGGAAACTGAGAACGGCCAGAAGGATCGGGACGGCAAACATCAGCACCCGGATGCCGACGATGGTTCCGGCCGACTGCGCGCCCGACTTGGCGGCGTCATAACCGATCAGGTCAAGGCCGATACCGGTCAGGGTGCCCGCGACGGCGCCTGCGGCTTTCATCAGGAAGGTCTGCGCCGAGCAGGTGACCGATTCGTTACGCTTGCCGAATTTCAGCTCGCCATAATCGATGACGTCCGCGATACAGCAGGTGGTCGTACCAAGGGACAGGCCGGAGCCGAAAAAGATGAACGCGCAGGAGGCGATCACGCCGACGGTGCTGTTCGGCGCGGCATAGCCGAGGGCGAACAGGAGTACAAGCCCAATGACCGGCAAGCCGCAGGCAAGGAAATATACCTTTTCGCGGTCGATCGCCTTCGCGATCTTCGGGAAGCAGAACAGGCCGATCATTTCCGCGATGATCGCGTATCCAAAGATGGAGTACAGGAACGCGTTGCCGCAGGCTTCCTTAAAGTAGTAAACGGCAAACGCCTTGAGGATCTGGGTGCAGAGGTTGAAGGTCAGCAGCAGGCCGATGAAAGCGACCAGCTGGTCGTTTTTGACGATGATGCCGAAGGCTTCGGCCAAGCTGGTCTTTTCCGCCCTGGCGCCCGCGCCGACGGTTGGCTTCTCCTTGACGAACGCGCAGGTGATGCCGATACAGATGATGAACAATACCACGATCGCGATCGCCGTGTAAGTAAAGCCAGTTTCCGAGATATTCAGCAGCGAGCCGTCCGCCTGCTCCTGAACGACGGTGTTGTCGCCTGCCATATTATTAAAGTAGCTGATGACCTGAAGGCCGAAGGTGCAGACGATGAAGCCGCCGATCGACGCGAAAATACGCGGGATGACCGAGATCGATTCGCGTTCCCGGGGATCGCTGGACAGGTTCGGCAGCCACGACCAGTAGGGAACGTCCATGATGGTGTAGGTCATGCCGTAAAGGATGTACATGACCGAAACATAGATCATGAGCGTGCTCCTGTCCCGGATGCCGCAGGTCGTGAACAGCAGGATGAAGAACACGGAATTGATCAGGGTACCGATGATCAGCCAGATACGGAACTTGCCGTATTTCGTCCGGGTATTATCCACGACCATCCCCATCATTGGGTCGTTGACCGCGTCCCAGATCCGGGCCGCGCCGAGCAGCATGCCGGCAAAGGTCGCGCCCAGCCCCAGCGTGTCTGTCATGTAAAGCATCAGGAACGCGCCGACAAGGTTACAGATCGCGTCCTTACCGATCGCACCGATACCGAACGCATATTTCTGGATCGCGGGGAGCCGTTGAGCTTGCTCTCTTGGGTTTGCCATGATGATTTCCTCCTTATAATTACCAGACTTTGAAGAGCTGTGCACAATCCTCTTTGTCCTTTCTGGGCTTAATTATAGCAGAATTGGTGGAAATGTGTTATACGTTTATGTTAGACAAAATTGTCGATATGTCGAATTTCCCCAAAAACATCCATCCAAAACCCACTCGGTATTGTTCTTTATGCACAAATATTTAATTCTTTCTTTGTGTACTTTGCCGACAAACGCCCCCTCTCCCGTAAAATTCCTGCAAAAATGTTGAAAACACCAATCGTCGAAATGTCTTTTGTCAAAAATCACAAAACAGGCAAAATGTTTTATCGATTGCCAGAAGGTTCGGTTTTGGGCGGAACGCTCCCGTGAAACAAATGAATTTATGCGATATGCACAATTTTTTAAACCGTTTTTATGTATTTTGCCCATACCCTTCCGCATCCCCCGCATTTCTTTGGCAAGTTCGACGCTTGCGCCAGCCCGCGCAAAGGATTATACTGAATGCGTGCTCCGGGGAATGGCTCGGTGCAAAATCACAACAAAAACGAATCAAAAGGAGTGTTTTCACATGTCGCTGAAACAGTATTTCGAGGATTTTGGTACGCTTTGCTATGGCAGCATGATGCTTTCCACCAACATGAACAAGGCCGCTCAGCCAACCGTGCGGAAGCCGCGCAACCTCCGCTGAAACGGGGATCGTATCGCATCATGGATCCAAAAACGGTAAAAAGTGCCGGGGCACGAAATGTGCTCCGGCACTTTGTTTTTAGCATTCCGGTGAATGTATGCGTTCCCGCTCGCAGCTTACGCGCATCGCCCGCGTTTGACATCCCGCTTGCCGTTTGATGCTGCGCTTGCGTTTCAGGGGATCGCTTACGGTTCGATCCACCCGTTTGCCGTTCCGCAGGCCGCGCGCGGCCTGCCCTTAACCCGCCAGATATTCCTCCAGGCAAAGCCCGCCGTCCATGATTTCCCGCGCCGCTTCCGTCCCTACATAGCGATAATGCCAGGGTTCGTAGCTGACCCCCGTGACCGCTTCCTTGTCTGCGGGATACCGCAGGATGAATCCATAGTCGGCGCAATTCGCCAACAGCCATTGCTGTACTGCCGTTTCTTCCTGTTTTCGATCCAGCAGCTGGTAAGACCGGTCGACGATATCCAGCGCCATCCCCGTTTGATGCTCGCTCGTCCCGGGACGATTCACCCAGGCGGCTGCCTGCTCTTCCGCCTCCTGCCGATCCGCCGCGCCGGGCAAGTATTCCTGCACCTTCCGCTCGAACAGCTCCGTCTGCTTTTCCCGGCTCCGGTAGGCCGAGCAGATCAGGGGGTCCAGCCCCTGCGCCCTGCAGTCGTCCAGCATCTGCCGCAGGCTGGGATAAATGCGGCTGTCAACCGAAAAGCCGTTCCCCACTTCGGTCAGCTCCGGAACCCCGAACCCCTCGGGCAGCGGGTTCTCCCCGTTGGCCAGCAGCAGCTCCCAGCCGCCGCTCCCCTGCCCCGCCTGCCGGATCGAGACGTCGACGCCCGGCGTTGTGCCCGCCTGTTTTACGGCGCTTCCATGATAGACCGACGCGCTGCACCAGCCTACGGTCAGACCGGCGGCGAACAAAAGCAGCTCCAGCCCGAGCAGCAGGCACAGGAAGGAAACACGGCGGCGGATCGTGCGGCGGCGTACCCTGCCGTGGCGCGCCGTCGGAAAAACTGCGGTTTTCATTGGGATACATCTCCTTTTTCTGGTTGATACCCCAAGAGTAACACGGCCTCCCGTCAAAATTTTTGCATTTTTGCATCAAAGTTGCGTCATTCGCCCGCTCCGTCTCTGCCGATGCTGACGGAGACCGTCTGATCCGTAACCGTATGGTCGGCGATCCCCTGCGTCCCGATCTGTAAAAGCTCCGAGATCCATCCGGTATCCAGCTCAATCGAACAGGTCGTAGGATAGCGGGTGCTGATGAAGCGGGCGGATGTCCCGGCGACCGAATAGCACAGGTTCAGCCCGGGAAGGGCATCGAAGCCGTCGGGGACGACCTCCTGCACCGCAAGCCCCAGCAGCGCAAAATACCGCTCGGTAAACTTCCGCAGCCCGTCGCTCCCGTAAGGCATCCATTTCGAC
The DNA here is from genome assembly GCA_910586105.1 of uncultured Eubacteriales bacterium. Taxonomy (GTDB): domain Bacteria; phylum Bacillota; class Clostridia; order Oscillospirales; family Butyricicoccaceae; genus QXXE01. Next base: position 32,475 of record CAJUGU010000002.1, read on the forward strand.
AGGTTCGTATCGTGGATCTGCAAGCGGACCGGCAGGCCGGTTTCGGCGTCCAACGCCAGTTGGATGTGTTTTTGATGCGCTTTGTCAAAATACGACCATTCCACGTCCCAGTACGCCGACGGCCCCTGCGCCGCGTTTTCCGCGCCCGGATCCCAGAGCAGCAGCCGGGTAACGGTAACATTGTCAAACGGTTCCTCCTGAAAGACCCATTCCGGGACAAGCTCCCCGCCCACCAGCAGCTCCTGCGCCTGCTGCGCGGAATACCCGGCGTCTTTGGAGCCGTCGGCATCCTCAAAAGAGCGGTCCCGGAAGGACAGCACGGGGTCGTCGGACGAATACTGCTCCGCATACAATTCCAGCCGTTCCAGAAAGGTCGACGGCGCAGAGGGGGACGGCGACCCAGCGTCAAGCGTCTCGATCGAAACCTGCCCGAACCGTCCTGCGTCGCCGATCCGGGATACCTGCGCGGGCAGCACCGCCGCGCCGGCGGCGGTCAAGCAGGTCAGCGCCGGGAGCAGCCATTTGGGGATCCGTTTCATGCCGCGCCGCCCCCTTTCAGCCGGACCGTCACGGCGGAACCCTGCCCCGGGACGCTTTCCAACTCCATCTCGCCGCCGTGCAGCGCTGCGATCCGCTGGCACAGCGCCAGTCCCAGACCGGCCCCGCCCTGCGCGCGGGCGCGGGATTTATCCACCATGTAGAACGGCTCGGTCACCCTTGCCAGCTCGTCCGCCGGGATGCCCTTTCCGGTGTCCGTTACCCGGATGCCGGCCCAGCCGTCCGGCTCCGCCCGTCCGGAGATTGTGATACGTCCGCCCGGCGGCGTGGCCTTCCGCGCGTTGTCCAGCAGGTTCAGGCACACGGTCTCCATCAGCACCGGTTCCAAAAGGGCCGTCGCGGCTTCCGCGTCGATCTCCAATCGGATCCCCGCCTGCTCCATGACCGGGCGCAAAGGCTCCGCCACCCGTTTCAGGAAAACATCCAGCGGCACGCGCTGCATCCGGAAGTCCTGCCGTTCCAGCACGATCAGATCCATCAGCTTGCGGGACAGCGCTTCCAGCCGCCGCCCTTCGCGGAAGATGTATCCGGCGCTCTCCCGTACCTGCTCCGGCGAGCTGGGGCGGGAAAGCAGCAGGTCGGCATACCCAATGATCGAGGTGAGCGGCGTTTTGATCTCGTGCGCAAAGCTGGCGGTAAAATCCCGTTCCCGCCTTGCGGCGTCGGTCAGCTGGGCGACCTGCTCCTCAAGCCGCGCGGCCATTGCGTTGAAGTCCGCCGACAGCCGCCCCAGCTCGTCCTCCCCGGCGGCAGGCACCCGCTGCGTCAGCTCGCCCGCCGCCATGCCCCGCGCCGCGCGGGATAAATGATGCAGGGGCCGCAGGATTACATGGGATACCAGCAGCGACAGCGCCGCTACACCCGCGGCCAGCGCCAGCATGACGAGCGAAAAGCTCCGGTACTGCGCCTGACGCTGGTCAAACAGCGCGGTCACATCCCGGCAGTTTTCAAGGTATACCGTTTCCCCCAGCAGCGGCAGGGCGCTTGCCCCATGCAAAAGGGCGCGCCCGCCTGCGGCCTGTTCCAGCCGCCAGCCCCGCTGGTTTTCCGTCAGCCGGGAGGTCAAGGGCGCGGCGGCAGGCTCCATAAAACCGCTGCCGCCAAGCGCCGCCCCTTCCGGATCGGTCAGACGGAAGGCGACCGTCCGCCCGCCGGTCGTCAGGACGATCTCGCCCGCCAGCCGGGATAATTCTTCCGGCTGGCAGACCGTCCGGCGGTCGAGCTCCCGCGACAGGGCGAAACGCAGCATGTCGTTTTCCTCGTAAAGCGACTGGATCTCCTGCCCAAGGGCGGCGCGGAACTGGCCGTCGATCAGCAGGAAGCCGCCGATGGAACAGGTCAGGCTGGTGATCGAGACCATGGAGCAGAACAGCTTCCAAAACAGCTTCATGTTAAACCTCCAACCGGTATCCGACCTTGTATACCGCGACCAGCCGCTTTTCCAGCCCCAGCTTTTTCCGTACCCGCTGGATGTGCAGGTCGACCGTGCGACTGTCCCCCAGGTATTCCGCGCCCCAGACTCTTTCATAAATGCGGTCGCGATAAAGGGCGATGTTCCGGTTTTGCAGGAGCAGGAGCAGCAGCTCGTATTCCTTCGCGGTGAGCGTGACCGGGACGCCGTCTTTCGTGACGACCCGCGCGGCGGTGTCGATCTCGATATCCGGCGGGAGCGACAGTACCCGGCCCGTTTTGCCGCACCGGCGCAGCACGGTCTCAACCCGCGCCAACAGCTCCATCAGCTCAAAGGGCTTGGCGATGTAATCCTCCGCGCCCATCCGCAGGCCCCTGACCCGGTCTTCGACCGTCCCTTTCGCGGTCAGGAAAATAACCGGGACTTCGAGCGAACGGCAGTATTCCAGCACTTCGTAGCCGTCCGCCCCGGGCAGCATGATATCCAGCAGCGCCAGGTCGAATGGTTCCCGTTCCAGCAGGTCTGCGGCGGTCAGGCCGTCTGCCGCCCAGTCGCAGCGGTAGTCCGGGCCTTCTAATGCGGTGCGGATCAGGTTGGCGATGGGTTCCTCGTCTTCGACGATCAGGATCCGGTTCATTGTATATCCCTCCGTTTATGCACAGCCGGTTTTGCCTGCCGCATGGGAACCAGGCGCGCCGTTGGCCCGCTGTGCGCTATCTTTTTTCCAACAGCTTCATTATACACCTGCTGCCATCATTTTTGCATCACGTTTCCGTGGCCGCGCCGTTTCCAGCCGGAAGGGAGCGGCTGCTTTTCGCATGCCGCCGCGCAGCTTTTTGCCCGCCTCGGCAGCGCACAGCCCGGGGCCCGCCCCCCCTCCTGCGGACAAAAGGAAACAGGGCCGTCCCCCTTTGGACGGCCCTGTTTCCTTTGCAATCCCCTTCAGGCCGCAGACGGCTCACTCGATGCCTTCGTCTTCGCCTTCGTGGCGGTTATTGTAGGCATACTTGGGGCAGCTGGCCTTAGCCTCTTCCTCGGTCGCATACTTGCAGGCGCAAACGCGGCCTTCGGTTTCCGAATCCGCTACGCACAGCTTATCCGCGCCGTTCGCGCTACGGCGCCGGAACAGGCACCAAAGTTTCTTCATTATGTAAGTCCTTCTTTCTTTAAAAAATGGCTCTTTGCATATTATAATGCAACCAGCGGTCAATGTCAATCCCGTGCAGGATTTCTCACAAAATTGCAAAAACCACCAAAAATTTCTTGCGTTTTTCCGTGCAATCCGTATAATAAAGAAAAGGCCCGATTTCTCGAAAGGAGACGTTTTTCCATGTCAGATCCACTTGTCAGCATCATCATCCCGGTCTATAACGCGGCGCCCTACCTCGCGGAGTGTTTGGAGTCCGTCCGCCGCCAGCAGTATGCCAGCCTTGAGATCCTGCTGGTCAACGACGGCAGCAGCGATTCCAGCCTGCATATCTGCGAGATGTACGCCCGGATCGACCCGCGGATCCGGGTGATCGATAAGCCGAACGGCGGCGTTTCTTCCAGCCGCAACCTCGCGATCGATCAGGCGCGCGGCGAATACCTGCAATTCGCCGACAGCGACGACTGGCTCGACCGCAACGCGACCCGCCTGCTGGTCGAACGCGCGCAGGAAACCAACGCCGACCTCGTGATCTCCCACTTCTGCCGTGTCTCCGGGGATACGGTCACCGTTTCCGGCTTCCTCACCGGATACGGCGTGATGGATCAGCGCGGCTTCGCGCGGCGGCTGATGGAGGAGCCCGCCAGCTTCTACTACGGCGTGATGTGGAACAAGCTCTACCGGAAATCGATCATTGAAGAGCATGGGCTGCGATGCAGCGAAGAAATGCAGTGGAGTGAGGATTTCCTTTTCAATCTGGAATATATCCGTTATGCGGAACGGTTCGCGGCGTTGGAAACGCCGATCTATTACTATCGGAAAAATGAAAAAAGCATCACGAACAGCGCGCTGACCGTTTCCAATACCGTGCAAACAAAGCTGGAGCTGTTCGACTATTACAAAGCGCTTTATACCGATCTCGGGCTTTATGAACAGTATAAGCCGCGGATCTATAAATATTTGATCGCCACCGCAAAGGATGGCTGAGCCGCGGGCCCCAGGATCTGCCGCAAATGCAGGGATGCATCTGCGGCAGATCTTTTGCGTTGGCCAGCCGTTCAGACGGCTGCTGCAAACACGGGGCCCCGTTGCGGGGGCAGATCGCGCCTGCGGTCTGAAGCACGCGGCCCCGCTTCCGATCTGTACCCCGTTTAAGTACGCGCTTTCAGGACCATAACGCTCCGCTCTCGGACGGTAATGCGGTCCCCCTTCACAAGCTGCGTCTTCTGCTCGCTGTGCCAGGTATCGACCCAGATCTCCCAGCGGAACGGCGCGGGCAGTTCAGGCAGCTCGACCTTGAGGTCTTCCCAATAGGCGTTGGAGGCGATGTAAATCACCGCCGGCTTTTCCAGGCTCGCCTTGCCCGCAAACATGACGCCGATGTAATGGTCGTAGCTCTCGAACTGGTCGCGCCATGGGGTCACGCCATGGAAGCTAAAGTCCGGGAACCCGCACGCCCCGTCGCTCATATTCGTCCGCATGATCCGGTTTTCCTTGCGGAACCGGATCATGTATTTGAAAAATTCAAACATTCCGCGCTTCTTTTCCAGCCGCGTCCAATCCAGCCACGATATGGCGTTATCCTGGCAATAGGCGTTGTTGTTCCCGAACTGCGTGTTGCAGAATTCATCTCCCGCAAGGAACATCGGGATCCCGCGGCTGCACATCAGCAGCGCGAAGGAATTGCGCATCATCCGCTCGCGCAGCGCCTGGATCTCCGGGTCGTCGGTCTCCCCTTCTACGCCGCAGTTCCAGCTGTTGTTGTCGTTCGCGCCGTCGGTGTTGTCCCAGCCGTTGCCCTCGTTGTGCTTCTGGTTGTAGGAAAACAGGTCGTACATCGTGAACCCGTCGTGGCAGGTGATGAAATTCACCGAGGCGTTCGTCCGGCTGCTCACCGCATAAATGTCCTGCGAACCCACGATCCGCTGCGCCGCCGCCTGCGCCAGCCCTTCGTCGCCCTTGATGTAGCGGCGCATGTCGTCGCGGTAACGCCCGTTCCATTCCGCCCAGCGGTTCCACGACGGGAACGATCCGACCTGATAGAGGCCGTCCGCGTCCCAGGCCTCGGCGATCAGCTTGATGTCGCCAAGGATCGGGTCGAACGCCAGCGCTTGCAGCAGCGGCGGTTCCCGCATCGGCGAACCGTCTTCGTTCCGCCCCAGGATCGACGCCAGGTCGAACCGGAACCCGTTCACATGGTAGGTCGTCACCCAATAGCGCAGGCAATCCAGGATCATTTGCCGCACGATGGGGTGATTGCAGTTGAGCGCGTTGCCGCAGCCGCTGAAATTATAGTATTTCCCGTCCGGGGTGAGGAGGTAATAAATGTTGTTGTCGAAGCCCTTGAAGGAGAAGAACGGCCCCATTTCATTGCCTTCGGCGGTGTGGTTGAATACCACGTCAAGGAAGACCTCGATCCCGTTGTCGTTGAACAGCCGGATCAGCTGTTTGAGCTCGTTGCCTTCCCGGTTGTACTCGGTGCTGGCGGCGTAGCTGGTATTCGGGGCGAAAAAGCTGACAGTGTTATACCCCCAGTAATTGTACAGCTTGTGCCCGTCCACGATGCGGAAGTCCTGCATCTCGTCAAATTCAAAAATGGGCATCAGCTCGACGACGTTGACGCCGAGTTCCAGCAGGTAGGGCAGCTTTTCAATCAGCCCGGCAAAGGTACCGGGGTACAGCGCCCCCGAGCTCCTGTCGTTCGTGAAGCCGCGCACGTGCAGCTCATAAATGACCAGGTCTTCCACCGGGATCAGCGGGCGGCGGGAGTTCCCCCAGTCGAAATCGTCCTTGACGACGCGCGCCTTGTAGTTCTTGCCGCCCGGCGGGGTGGATCCCCACCGGCTCTGCCCGGTGACCGCCCGGGCGTAGGGGTCGAGCAGGTACTTGGTCTTGTCGAAGACCAGGCCCTTATCCGGCTCATACGGGCCGTCTACCCGGAAGGCATACTCAAATTCTTCGATGTTCAGCTTGAATACGATCATGGAATAGACATTCCCGATCCGGTAATGCTTCGGGAACGGCAGGACGGCGAACGGCTCCGATTCCTCCCGGTGGAACAGCAGCAGCTCGATCGAGGTCGCGCTGTGGGAATTGACGGTAAAGTTGACGCCGCCGGGGATCGCCGTCGCCCCGTTGATCTCATAAAAACCGGGCCGAACGTCAAATCCCGCGATGTGGTCGATCGGTACCAGGTGGATCGTGCGGGGCAGGACAACCTGCGAAGGGCCGAACATGGCGGTTTCGACCGCGCCCTGCGCCGCGTCGGCGGGCGCCGGGGAAACGGCGGATGTTTCTTTGCGCATAAGGGAACGCCTCCTTTTCAGTGGATCATCTTTTTTTAGTATACACCTTCCCGGAAGGCTTGTCACTCCTTTTTTGAGCGCGGCAGAGGACGCGCGCCCCGGCGTATTGACGCGCAATCCGCGGCGTTTCCGGTCCAGCGCGCCGTTTTCGCGGGCGAAGCGGGCTGTCGGGCCGAAATCCCGGATCCGCCTAAGAGACGGTTGCGCAGGCTGGAAAACAATGATATAATTAGGGATAGCCGGAACGGCTGCGGTCCGAGCGGCCCCCTGCTGCCCGGACGCGGCGGCGATCCCATTGGAAAGGTATGACGACATGAAAAGGAAACTTACTTTTTTGCTGACGGCTCTGTGTATGCTGGCGGGGCTGACCGCCTGCGGCGGGCAGGCGCCTTCCACCGAGCCGTCGCCGGAACGGGAGACGGTCGAACTGACCGTCTGGGGCGCGGAGGAGGACGCCGAGCTGCTGAAGCAGCTGATCGCTTCCTTCCAATCCCATTATGCGGGCGAAGCCGACCTGCGGATCGTCTTCCAGCCGCAAAGCGAATCCAGCTGCAAGGACGCCCTGCTGGGCGATCTGGAAGCGGGCGCGGACGTGTTCACATTCGCCGACGATCAGGTCGCCGCCCTCGCCGCCGCCGGGGCGCTCGACCCCATCGCGGACGCCGACGCGATCCGCAGCGCGGCCCTTTCGACGGCGGTTGAGGCCGCGAGCGTGGACGGGACGCTCTACGCTTACCCGCTGACGGCGGACAACGGCTATTTCCTTTATTATAACAAGGCGTATCTATCCGAGGAGGACGTGCAGACCCTTGACCGCATCCTTGCGGTCGCAGCCGAAAACGGGCGGTCGTTCGCGATGGATTGGAGTTCCGCGTGGTATGTTTACGCCTTTTTCGGCAACACCGGCATGGAGGTCCGGCTCAATGACGACGGCCTGACGAATGAATGCACCTGGAACAGCACGGACGGGCCGATCGCCGGCGTGGACGTGGCGCAGGCCATGATGGCGATCGCGGCCAGCCCGGGCTTTTCCAGCCGGACGGATGAAGGATTCCTCGCGGGCGTCCGGGACGGTTCGGTGATCGCGGGCGTCAGCGGCGTCTGGAACGCCGTCGCCGTGCAGGAGGCCTGGGGCGATACGATCGGGGCCGCGAAGCTGCCCACCTTTACCTGCGCCGGGCAGCAAGTGCAGATGGCGTCCTTTTCCGGCTGCAAGCTGATCGGCGTGAACGCTTACTCGGCGCACCCGGAATGGGCCGCGCGGCTGGCGGAATGGATCGCCAGTGAGGACAACCAGCGGCTGCGTTTCCAGCTGCGGGGGCAGGGCCCGGCAAACAGCGCCGCCGCTTCCTCCCCGGAGGTACAGCAGTCGCCTGCGATTGCTGCGTTGCTGGCGCAGTCGGAATTTTCGCAGATCCAGCGGGTGGGCGGCAATTTCTGGGCGCCGGTCGAGACCTTTGCCGCCAGTATGGCGCAGGGGAACCCCTCCGGGGCCGCGCTTCAGGCCCAGCTTGACCGTATGGTCGAGAATGTGACGGCGCGGTGACAACGGGGATACATACAGATGGAGGCACGTAGTATGAAACGCAAGATCACATTGCAGCAGCGGCTTGTCCTGCCGATCGTCCTGCTGGGGCTGGTGGCGCTCCTGTCCAACCTCCTTGCGGCATTCGGCATCAATAACGTCCATTCCAACGCCGGTACCATCGTAGAGGAATACATGGTGAGCGAGGCGCGGCTGGAGGAGATCCGCCGGTCGATGATGGATATCCATCTGCTTGCCCTGTCCCACATCGTAGCGGCGGATCACGGCACCATGATCCAGCTGGTGCAGCAGATCAAGGCAGAGGAAGCGACGCTGGACGAACAGCTGGCGGCTTACGAGGACTTTGTGTCCACGGGCAACGAAGCGGTCTATCACAGCCTGTTGGAAGATTATGCCGCGTTCAAGCACGCGCTGGTCGGGCTGGTGTGCGCAAGCGCCGACAGCAAGACGCAGGACGCTTACGCGATGGCAAACGGCGACGTCGCGGCTTGCAGCGAGAGCGTCGAGAACGGGCTGGACACGCTTTCGGCCTCGGTCAGCGCGCAGGCGGCGGGGGCGCAAAAGCACCTGTTCGTGGTTTATATCATAGCGCTGCTGACCAGCGCGGCGGTGCTGGCGATCGGCGTACTGCTGGTATGGGCGGCGCTGCGGATCATCCGGACGTATGTCATCGCGCCGATCCAGAGTGCAATGGGCACGCTTCAGGACGATTCCGAGCGGCTGAATAATGTGGTGCGGGAGATTCGCGGACGCACGCAGACATCCAGCGACAGTGCGCGCAAGCTTTCCAGCCTGACCGAGCAGCTTTCGGCGGCGCTGGCGAAGATCTCGCAGAACACGGCGTCGATCACAGCCAGCGCGTCCAGTACGCAGGACGATGCGGGGCGGGTCGCGGAGGCGTGCACGGCTTTAAACGGCTATTCGCTGGAAATGCGCGGCCGGGCAGAAGAAATGGAGAAATCGGCCCGTCAGGAGATGGAGGACGTGCGCAGCCGCACGGAAAAGATCATGGCGATCCTGAATGAAGCCATCGTGCAAAGCCAGAATGTCAGCCAGATCGACATCCTGACGCAAGACATCCTGTCCATCTCGTCCTCCACCGACCTGATCGCGATCAACGCCTCGATCGAGGCGGCGCGGGCCGGGACTGCGGGCAAGGGCTTTGCGGTGGTCGCGCAGGAGATCCGGCGGCTGGCGGACGCCTGCGCGGAGGTTGCGGGGCATATCCAGGAGGTCAGCTCGGTCGTGACCGGCGCGGTCAAATACTTATCCGGCAGCGCGCAGGAGCTGGCGGACTATCTGGGGCAGGCGATCGAAACGCAGCTCGCGCGCTCTGTCCAATCGGGGCAGCAATACCGGGAGGACGCCGCATACATCCAACGTTCGATCGAAACCTTCAACCGGCAGGCTGACGGCCTGCAAACGGCAATGGAAGAGGTCGCCGACTCGATCGCGTCCATCTCGGGCGCGGTGGACGGCGCGGTCGCGGGGATCACGGGGATTGCAGGCAGCACCCATGTGCTGGTGGACGACCTGGCGAGCATTGTCGGCGGGATGGACACGAACCACGAGATCGCGGGCGAGCTCCAGCATCAGGTCGAGGTTTTCGCCAATCTGTAGCGGAACGGCGAAGCATCCAGACCCGCAGGGCGCGGAATATGGAACGATAACAGACAGGACGGCGGGATATCATCACCGCCGCCCTGTTTCAGCTTTTCGCCGATCCATATAAGCAAAACCCGATTTATGCCATCCAAATATGTATCAGTGGCTTTGCAAACTGCACGGCATATTTGCAAAGTTGAATGAGTTCGCAAACAGCGGTTTCTGCTTCAACTGTCGGATTACCGATTCGTTCATTTGGATAGTTCACTGCCATTTGTTCAAACCATTCAGTTTTTCATAATCAGCGGCAGAAAGCGCGTCTAAAAGTTCTTTCGGTTTCCCAACTAAAAATTGTAGAGAAAGCCCCATGATAAATCCTCCTCCTAATTCATATTGAATACGATCATTCAAGTATAGCACGTCTCCCCGCTGAAAACAATCCCCTCCTTATGTCCGTTCCGACTATCCAGGCCGTCAAGGGACGAGGCGTATTTTTGCCGTTTCCATTTCGCCGCCGAAAACAGGGGACAGGATTTTACAACCCTGTCCCCGCTTTTGTCCGCTTCATTCCAACGGCTTTTTAACCGCCTTCCGCAGCTCCGTCTACCCCTTCCAGCACGACCAGCAGGCTCTGATGGTCGCCTTCCAGCACCGGCAGCAGTACGCCGCCGTGCATCCATCCCGCGCCCGAACGGGTCTCGCCGGTGCGCCGGTCGCGATATTGCCGCAAAGGCTCCAATCCCGCCAGCGGCAAACGCAGCGAACGCCGCTGCGCGCGGGAAACCACCTGCACATAACAAAGCACGGCCAGCGACCGGTCTTTACGGACTGCCAGCAAGGCGTCATGGCTGCGGTTTTCCGAATAGGAAGCCAGCCGGTAAGCGTCCCCGTCGCGGAACACCGGCCCAAGCTCCCGGTACTCCGCCAGCTGCCCGGGGATCGCCGCGAATTCCGCCGGCGTCAGCTTGCACAGATCGAGTTCATATCCGAAGCATCCGGCCAGCGCCACGTGCCCGCGCGTCCGGAAGGGCGTGCTGCGGCAGTTCGTATGGCTGGGACAGGCGGCAACGTGCGCCCCCATCGACGAAAACGGATACGCCAGCGCCGTCCCCTCCTGGATCGTCAGCCGGTCGATCGCCTCGGCATTGTCCGAAGTCCAGATCTGCGGGCTGTAGTACAGCATCCCGGCGTCGAACCGTCCGCCGCCGCTGCAACAGTTTTCCAGCAGCAGATCGGGGAAATCGCTCAGCAGCCGCTCTTGCAGCTCGTAAAGGCCCAGCGTGTAGCGGTGGGCGGCTTCTCCCTGACGGCCGGCGGGCAGCGCAGAGCTAAATACGTCGCTCAGCACTCGGTTCATGTCCCACTTCAAATAAACGATCGGGGCGGAACGCAGCACAGCGGAAATCTGCCCATAAACACAGTCGCGCACCTCGCGCCGCGTCAGGTCAAGCACATATTGCTTCCGCGACTGCGCCGGGGCCCAGCCGGGCGTTTGCAGCGCGTAATCCGGATGCGCCCGGTAAAGGTCGGAGTCGGGCGATACCATTTCCGGCTCCATCCAGACACCCAGCTTGACGCCGATCGCCGAAAGCTCCTCTCCCAGCCGCCGGAAGCCGCCTGGGAGCTTCTTTTCGTTGACATACCAGTCGCCCAGACTGCTCGTCTCGTCCTCGCGATGGCCAAACCAGCCGTCGTCAACGACCAGCAGTTCAATCCCGGCTTCCGCCGCCTTTTGCCCCAGCGCGAGCAGCCGGTCGTGGTCGAAATCGAAGTAGGCCGCCTCCCAGCTGTTGACCAGCGAGTAACGGTGCTTCCCCTGCCCCCGGATCAGATGCCGCCGGAAAAAATCGTGAAAGCTGCGGCTCATGCCGCCTAATCCCTGCTCCGAGCAAACCAGCGCCGCCTCCGGCGTCTGGAAGGCTTCCCCCGGTTCCAGCCGCCAGCCGAACCCCTCCGGATGGATGCCCAGCACCGCCCGGATCTTCCCGCAGGCATCCGGCTCCGCCTGCGCGAGGAAATTGCCCGAGTACAGGAAACACATGCCATACGCCAGCCCCTGCTCCCGCGTTGCCGTATGCTCCGCCAGCGCGAGGAAAGGGTTGAACTGGTGCGAGGAAATGCCGCGCAGCGAAAACGCGCCCTGCCTGCCCGAAGCGACCGGGCGGCGGTCGATCCTCCACTCGTGCGCCCACGCGCCGGGCAGGGTGATGAGATCGAAGTCCCGCCCGTCCAGCGTCAGGCAGGCGGACAGCGCGGCGGTCAGCGTGAGCGGCGCCGCGCCTTGGTTCTCGATACGAGCGCTGCGGCAGATGACGTCCACATCCTCAAACACCGTATAGGAAAGGCAGACCTGTAAGCCAAGTACCGGATCGGCGCATCGGATCGCAAGCGTGGTACATTCCCCGCCAAACGCGGCAGGCAAGCCTTCCAGCGGCTTTTTGCCCGCGAAGATTTCGTGGCTCTGGTAAAACAGCTCGCAGCGCCGTCCGCCCTCCGCCGTTTCGGCCCGCAGGCAGGGCTCCCGGAAATCGCCGCCGCCCCACGCCGGATACTCGAAGGGGAAGGTATCGTAAAAGGAGACGCGTTCTCCCGGCTCCCGCGAAGGCGCGTAGGGCGGTTCCTCCAGCCGCAGCAGGTACCGCATCGGATCGGCAGGGATACGCGGGCCGTAATAAATCTGCCCAAGGAACCCTTCTGCATCCACAATGCCGATCAGGTAGGTCGTATGCGGGGTGTCCAGCCGGAACACCCGTTCCCGTGGATCGTAAGCGATCCCCATAAAATTTCACCGTTTCAGCCGCGGCCTGCGGCTGCCTTTCTGAATTCGTCTTTGAGGCCGCCGCCGTCAGCGCGCCCCGGTTTGTATGGTCTTCGTTTCCATCGCGCGCATATCATAAAGCTTTGCGCGGCCCTCTCCTTCCAGCCGCAGGGCGTGCTCCCCCTGCGGATAAAAGCGCGTGCTCATGACCCGCTCGCCGCCGTTGGCGAAAAGCTCGATCGAGCTGTGATCGACCAGCACCCGAAGGGTGTGCAGCCGCGGGATCGCAGCCTTCCGAGCCGTGCGCCCGAACGCGGCTGGCTCCTCGATCGCCAACGTCAGCACGCCGTTTTCCCAGCGGACGGCGGCTGCGCCTTCCCATACCAGTGCAAAGCGATCGCCGTCGATCTCCACTTCGATATCCGCCGCCCGCGCAAGCGTCTGCCGCACGCTGCCGGAAAACACGACGGCCCGTTCGTTGACGCGCAGCTGTTCCAGTTCGCGGACCGGCAGGGCGGTCAGCCGTCCGTCCTTCCAGTGCAGCTCGCGCGGGACGCTCAGGCAGTGTTCCCAGCCGGAGGCCGCAGTCGGACTGCCGCAGCCGGAATCCGGCATAGCCATCCACCCCAACGCGATCCGCCTGCCGTCCGGCGCTTCAAACGACTGCTGCGCATAGTAATCAAAGCCGCTGTCGAACTCGCAGTAATCGCCCAGCGCGTAGTCCCCGCGAAAATCGCCGCGCAGGGGGAAATACCCGCAGGAATAGGCGTTCTGCCCGATCTCTCCATGAGGGGCGATTCCCTGCGGCGAAACGGCAAGGATGTCCTGCCCGTCCACCCGGAACAGGTCCGGGCATTCCCACATGTAGCCGAACGGCTCAGGCGTGGAGATCGTCCGGATGTGCTCCCAGTGGTACGGATCGCCGGCGGCATAGACCAGAGCTTCCCCGCGTCCGTCCCGGGTGCGCGCGCCCAATACCATATAATACTTGCCGTCCTGCTTCCACACCTTGGGGTCGCGGACATGGTTGGAAACATCGGCGGGGTAATCGCAGTTTTCCAGCAGCAGCTTTTTGCTATCCAGATGGACGCCGTCCCGGCTGACCCCGACCGCCGTATTGCTGCCGCGTCCCGAGTTGATATAATCATGGTCGCCCAGGCGCCGGACGTTGCCGGTATAGAACAGGTACAGGGCGTCGTCCTCCGCCAGCGCGGAACCCGAGTAGACCCCGTGCAAATCCCAAGGCTGGTCGGGACACAGCAGGACGGGCTGCTGCTGCCAATGCAGCAGGTCGGGGCTGCTCCAATGCCCCCAGAAGCCGAGCCCCCCTGCGACGTTGAAGGGACTATACTGATAGCACACGTGGTACAGCCCCCGGTACCAGCACAGCCCGTTCGGGTCGTTCATCCAACCGCAGGGCTGCATCAAATGGAATGCCTGCCGGTAAGGGTCGGCGGAAACGCGTCCGTGTTCCCAGGCCTCCACCCGGTCTACAAGCGTGTTCAGGTCTTTGTGTAATCGGTTCATCGGTCTTCCCTTCCTTTGAACGGCAGAGGGCGGGACGTTCCCATCCCGCCCTCTGCCGCTGTGTTCTGTGTTTACCGGGCGCGCACGATCGCCGCCTGCGCCTGACCCGGCGTGATCTCGACCGTTTTGTCGTCGTCCAGCTCAAATACCATCATGGTCTGCGTCGGATAACCCGCCTTTTCGACCGTCGGGAGATCCATTTTCAGCAGCGGGTCGCCTTTGCGCACGCGCTGCCCCTCCTTGACGAGGGTCTGGAACCCTTTGCCTTCCAGCTTCACGGTGTCGACGCCGCAATGGATCAGGACGTTGACGCCCTCCTCCAGTTCCAAACCGATCGCATGTCCCGTCGGATAGACCAGCGTGACCGTACCGTCCGCCGGCGCGACGATCCCGCCGTCGGCTACGTCGACCGCAATCCCTTCGCCAAGCACCTTGCTGGCAAACGTCTGATCGACCGAATCCGCAATATCCTTCACGGCGCCCTTAACCGGGGACGCGACGCGAAGCTCGGTAAACGTCGCCGGTACTGGCGCAGCAGCCGTCCGTACCGGTGCGCCTGCCGCTGCCGCCGGGATGGCCTCGACCTTCTCCTTTGCAACCGCCTTGCCGTACAGTACGGTGAACAGGAAGCCCGCGCCCAGCGCGGTCAGATGCGCCGCGATGTATTTCACATAGCCGCCGTTCGCCGGGTCGCAGATCGCAATGCCCGGTACCACGGTCGTACCGAAGCCCAACGCCGCAAGGTCGAACAGGTATACCAGCGCGCCCCCGATCGCACCGCCCAGACAGCCGCACACGAGCGGGTACTTATACCGGATATTGACGCCGAACAACGCAGGCTCCGTGATGCCGAACAGGATGGACACGAAGCTGGATCCGCACAGCTCGCGGGATTTTTTATCCGAATACCGGTTGAGCATCAGGCCGAGCACCGCGCCGCCCTGCGCGATCATTGCCACGCTCATCAGGGAATTGAGGAAGTTGCGCCCGGTATCCGCCAGCAGCTGGGACTCGATCGCCCCGAAAATATGATGCAGGCCGGTGATCACGATCAGCTGCTGTACGCCCGAGAACAGCGCATAGCCGAAAACGCCAAGATTGTTCGTACACCAGACCAGCAGGCTGGTGATGCCGCTTTGCAGGCCGCGCCCTGCCGGGCCGACGACCAGGAACAGCAGGAACGCGCCGCAAAGGGTAGTCAGCAGCGGGGAAACCAGCAGCCGGACCAGCTCGGGCACATGCTTTTCAAAGAAGTTGTCCAGCTTCGCAACAACCCAGCCCATCATGAGCGCGATAATAATGCCGCCCTGGAAGCCGATCAGGTCGACCGGGATGCCCAGCAGGCGGATGGTCTCGAACGCCGCCGTTCCTTGCGCCGCCGCCGACGCGTCCGTCAAACTGCCGGATAGCATGATGCAGCCCAGCACCAGCCCCATGATTGGGCGTCCGCCGAACCGTTTGCAGGCGCTGTACGCCACGACCAGCGGCAGGAACCCGAAGATCGCGCCCGAGGCGATATTCACGATCCGGTTGATCGCGAACAGCGTCTGGTTGCTTTCCACAAAGGCAAGGTTGCCGAGCAGCCCGGAAATACCGGTCAGCAGCGCCGCCGCAAGGATGCCCGGCATGATGTCGATGAATACGTCGGACAACCCCTTCAGGATCCGCTGAAGCGGGTTCATCTTCTGGTTGGCCTCGGTCTTGAGGTCGCTCAGCGACTGGCCTTTCATGCCAGTGTGATCGGCGAAGACCTCGTAAACGTCGTTGACCAGCCCGGAACCGAATATGATCTGCACCTGATCGCCCGCCAGGAAAACGCCCTTGACCAGGTCCACCCGATCGATGGCTTCGAGATCGGCCTTTTCATTGTCCTTGAGCACCACGCGCAGGCGGGTCGCGCAATGGGCGACGCCCGTCAGGTTTTCCCGTCCGCCAAGATGCCCGATCACCTCTTTGGAGATGTTCAGATACCGTGTCCTTTTGCGTTCATCCATGAAGTATCCCTCTTTCTTGAAAATGTTCTGTCCAGCCGGTGGCGGGCCGCGTTCTCCCTCCGGCGTTCCGATATGTCGGTTTGTATCCCTCCGGCCGCCCCAGCCTTTTGCCTGCAAAAGCGCTCCTGCCTTTTCGCAGCCGGTATCACGTTCCAAAACGCCGTTTAAACTCCCTTCACCCCGCTTTCTGTTCGGTTTTTCCGCCCGGTTGATGTTTTGATTATAACATGGTATAATACAAGAGAACATGGAGAAATGTCCTCGATATATCAATTTTTGTATAGGATGGAGGGCTTGCGCATGCAGGACTATATCTTTTCCAATGAATCCTATCACGGCAACGACGCGATCGTCTATACCTGCGGGCATGAGGAATGCGCCCCCGGCCACAGCTACGGCCCGATTGCAAGGAGCGGTTACCTGATCCATTATGTGCTCCGCGGTAAAGGCATTTACCGCGCCCACAGGAAGACCTACCCGATCGGCGAAGGCGACGCCTTCCTGATCGTCCCCGGCGAACTGATCTATTACGAGGCCGACCGGGACGACCCATGGGTGTATACCTGGATCGGTTTTCAGGGCATCAAGATCCGGGATTACCTGTCCCGGACGACCCTGCTCGAGCATCCTGTGTTCCGATACGACCGCGACGACCGGATCCGCATCTGCCATGACAAAATGTACCTGGCCAGCCGGTTCCGCACCAATACGGATATGGCGATGAACAGCGTGCTGTATGAATATTTGTTCCTGCTGGCCGAAAAATTCCCGCAGACCCGGATCTCGCCTGAAAAACGGCGGAATGCCTGCGTCCGGGAGACGCTGGAATATATGGAGCTGCATTATGAAAACGATATCAGTATTCAGCAGATCGCCGACCGGCTGTATGTCAGCCGCACCTATCTGCACCGCATTTTTAAGGAAACGACCGGGCGTTCGCTCAAGGAACATTTGATCGATATCCGGATGAAAAGAGCCTGCCGGTACCTGTCGCAGACCGATTTCCCGGTGTCGGCGATTGCGCGCTCGGTCGGTTATGAGGATCCGCTGTACTTTTCCAAGCTGTTCCGGCAGAAAAAGGGGATCCCCCCGACCGAATATCGGGAACAGCGGTCCGCCCCCGTTTGAAAAGACAATGGAAAGAAGCTGCGCCGTGCAGGGAATGGATGTTCCGTCACGGGCAGCTTCCGATATGATTCAGTTCTTTCTCCGCGCATCGATCGTCGCCTGAAGAAAGGCACATTCTGATTAAAGCGCTTCCTATTCGGTTCGGAAGGCAGAGCCCTTCATCTGCCCGTTCAGGCATTTCCCAAAATCGCTCATTGTGCTTCTCCTTTCGAGGGCCGTATCCCGTTCGATATTTTGCGTTTAACCATTCTCCTGTGGGGCGCGCCCGTCAGGACAGCATGGCTAACAGCCGTTCGATCTCCGGACGCTCCGCCAGCCCGAGAGAAAACGCAGTCGCGCTCCCCGCCGCGACGCCCAGCCGCAGCGCATACCGGTGATCCTTCCGTTCGAGGTACCCCGCCAGGAACCCGGCTACCATGGAATCGCCTGCGCCTACGCTGTTTTGCACCGTCCCCCTCGGACAACCGATCCGGTGGATGGAACCGGTTTCATCCAGCAGCAGCGCGCCGTCCCCGGCCATGGAAACCAAGACATTCCGCCCGCCCTGCCGCTGTAATTCGCGCGCGCAGTCTGCGATCTCCCGCTCGTTGGCCAGTTCCCTGCCGAACAGCTCGCCCAGCTCATGATGGTTCGGCTTGATCAGGAACGGGTGATGCTTCAATACATGCAGCAGCAGCCGTCCCTCCGCGTCGACGGCAATCCGCAGCCCGCGGCCCGTAAGCCGTTCCAAGATGGTTTCATAGGCGTCCTCCGGCAGACAGGCCGGGATCGAACCGGACAGTACAAGCGTATCCTCCGGCTGTAAACGGTCAAGCTGCGTATAGAGCTTTTCCAGATCGCCCGGGGCGATCGCCGGGCCCCTGCCGTTGATCTCGGTCTCCTCCCCGGCCTTCACCTTCAGGTTGATCCGCGTCATGCCTTCCGTCACATGGATAAAGTCGGTCTTCAAGCCCATTGCGGCAAGTCCTTCCTCCAATCCGCGCCCCGTGAAGCCTGCCACAAAGCCCAGCGCCGTCACTTCCAGCCCCAGCGTCCGCAGGACGTTTGCTACATTGATCCCCTTGCCGCCAAACTGGCAGGTCTCTTCCGCGCTCCGGTTCACACCGCCGGGCTTCAAAGCGCCGTTCAGACGCACGACATAATCGATCGCAGGGTTCAAGGTCACTGTATAGATCATTTCGCGTCCCTCCTCTCCGGCGGCTGCGTTGCACTGCGGCGTCCGCAATCCGCCGGCTCTTTTCGTTCGTGATAAGCATTGCAGCCGGTTTTCTGCGTCTGCAACGCTGGTGTCTGTCTCCAAATCAAAGGGCAATATCTGCGCCGCCGGGAATCCCTCCCGGCGTTTTTTATCGCGCCGTATCCGCAAGCGCGGAAAGTCCCCGCCCTTTATTTTATACCGGTTTGCACCAGCAATCAACAAAAACGTTCCTTGAAATGTCCGATCGAGCGCGCGCCTTTTGTCAGGCGAGCCCTCCGCAGCGGCTGGCCCGGACATTCCCAATCGTTTTGGATATCGGAACTCGCGGCAGTCCGGCCGCACAGCTCAAAAAAAACGTCCGCGCCTGTAGCATTTTGCCGCTTTACGGGATATTCTATAGGAAAGGAGCTGATCCATATGGAATGGATACAGAAGGCGCCGGCCGCCGCGCCGAAGGACGCGGGAGAAGTCGTTGAAATTTATGCCGACACGGTCTACCGTCTGGCATTTGCACAGACCCACTCCCGAAGCGATGCGGAAGACATCTTTCAAGAGGTTTTCCTGCAATATCTGCGTAAAGCGCCGCCATTTGCCAGCGAGGAGCATCGAAAAGCCTGGCTGCTGCGCGTAACGGTTAACTGCTGTAAACGTTTATGGCGCACCGCATGGCGGCGGCGCACCGTGCCGCTGGACGAAACGATCCCATTCAAGCAGCCGGAGGATTCCGCGTTGTATGAAACGATCGGCCGTTTGCCGGAAAAATACCGTTTGGCAATCCATTTATATTATTATGAGGAGCTTTCGACAGAGGAGGTCGCAAATCTGCTGAGCGCGAAACCGTCAACGGTACGCACCTGGCTGACCCGCGCCCGCCGTCAATTAAAATCCCTGATTGAGGAGGAGGAACGCATATGAAACGGAATCCATATCAGCGCATGGCTGATCAAATCGCTCCGGACACAGCGCTGGTCGAGCGCACGCAGGCGCTGCTGCGCAAAGCCGGACGGGCAAAGCGTCCCCGCCTGCGCCGTATGGCGATGACCGCCGCCGCCGTGATCGCAGCGTTGATCGTCGGGACTTCTGCGCTCGCAAGTTATCTATCTGCAAACCCAGCCTCCCCTCTTACCGGTTTTATCCAAAACCATACCGATTTTTTCGAGAACGTTTTCTGGGGCAATTCGGACGCAGGTCATGCGGATTCCCTGATCGGAAGCAGCGTTCAGGATTATAACGCTTCGGCGACCGGCTATGGTTATTCCTTTACCCTTGAAAATAACCTTTATGACGCAAATACCGAAATGGGGATCGCCTATTTTATTGTCACAAACCCTGATGGGCTGGACGGCTTCGGAGAAGGACAGGTGACATCCTATCTGCACAACGCGGCCTTCCCGCCGGAGCTTGACCTGCGCTGCGACCTGGGGAATGGCTCCACGGCAAATTATAATAATCCGGTCGTTTCGCAGGCGTGCATTGACCTGGAACGCAGCACGGCGGACGCGATCTATCTGAGCGTTTGTTATATGATCCATGGCTCGAATTATGATTGGAAAAAAGCGTTTGAGGAGCCGGTGCTTTGGATACACCTGCTGGATCGTGCGCGCGAGGACGAAGATCGGCAAACGGAACAATATCGCCGCGATCCGGATGCTTACGTCCTCGGCTCGGTCGGTATCCCGCTTACGTCAGAGCTGACCGCCCGCACATTGTATGGCCATGATGGAAAGCCCTTGTTGACAGTATCCCCCATTGGAATTCGGTTGGAGCCGGAAGCCTGCCCGGATAATGGGCACAGCGACCCGACTTTTCTACAGATCACCTACAAAAACGGCGAGACCTATCTTGTAATGGATAAAACGAAGGACGATTTCTATGAAAGTAAGGAAGGGGATACCTATAGCCGCCCTACGTTTTATACCATAAATTATATTTATGCCTGCGGCTTTGATCCCGCGCCCAGACATACCTTCTGGGGGGATGCGTATGAAGAAGGCCTCACCTGGAAAGTGGCGTTTGACCGTGTGATCGATCCGGCGGAGATCGCCTCCATTGTAATCAATGACTTTACCTTTGCATTATGATCGAACGTGTCAGGCTGTTGTAAAACGGCCCGGCACGGTGGATCGGCCCTGAATGTCTGCTTTTCTCCTTCTTTGGTGGTAGCGTCAAACTTTACCTCAAACAAATCGGAGAACTTAACCGTGTTGTCAGTAGCATCTGTAGCTGCCAACAGCGCAGCAGCGATATTGGCGCCGTTCCCGGTCGTGTTCGTCGGGTCGCTGTGCAGCGCAGTGTCTACGCCCAGCGTCGCGCCAACAGCCGGAAGGCTCGAGAATGTGCGGAACGATGTAGATGCGGCGTTGACCAGAGAAGCGCCGTCCTTGACGTTCTTCTGAGCCGCTTCCAGACCTGTAATCTGCGCGCGCATTTTTTCGGAGATCGCCAGACCCGCCGCGCCGTCGCCCGCGCGGCCGATCTTGTAACCAGAGTTCAAACGCTCCAGGTTCTTGGACAGTGCCGAAGTATTATTTGTGTAGTTCCGACGGAAAGACTTGACCGAACACAAAAACACGCCTTTTGCAAGGCGCAGCACGTTTTCTATATGACCCCCAACAGATTGCTACATAAAAACAGAAACCGCTGGCATAAAACACCAGCGGTTTCCGCATTATCTTTTGGTCAAATCCTTTTGTTTGGGCTGCCTCCTTCAAGGCCGCGCAAGCGATGCATCAGCTTAAAGGCCGAGTTCCTTCTTCAGTGCGGCGATCATTTCGTCGTACTCTTCCTGCTTCAGGATGGTCTGGTCGCCGTCCGCGCGCGTGATCGTGAAGCCGCCGCCAAAGTCCAAACCGCCTTCATACTTCGGAACGATATGGAAATGCAGATGCGGGTTGGTGTCGCCAAACGACCCAATATTGATCTTATTGCAGCCCCACAGCGTTTTGATCGCTTCCGCAACGCGTGATACGTCGCCAATAATGCCTGCGCGCTGCGCGTCGGTCAGCTCGAAGATCTCCTTTTTGTGGTCGTCCAGCGCGAGGACGCAGCGGCCCTTATGCGACTGGTCGCGGAACAGATACAGCGTGCCTGTCGTCATCTTCCCAACCAAATACATGATGCTGTCGCGCTTTTCGTGGTGCTCCTCACAGTAGAAGCAGCCCTGTGCCTTTGCCATAATGCAACACTCCTTAATCAATTTTCTTTTCCCGTGATGAAACGGTTTCCTGTTATCCAGTATACACGATTTCCCCGAAAAAGGCCAGAACTTTTTAAGCAGTTTGCCCATGAAAATATGCCGGCGGCAAAAGCCGTCCAGGCTGGCAATTTACAACGGCGGCAAACCGTTTCCCCTGCCGTCTTACCTTAGAATAACGACAGTTGTTCTTCCGGCGGTTTGCGGTACGCCCGAATGATATCCGGCATCCGCCAAAGCAAGCCGTGCGCTTTGCATGCTTCGCGCACCAACGCTTTCAACCGCTGGCGCTGCGGCGACGGGCAATAATAATCGCTGCCAAACGCGCGCCGGTAACGGTCTGCCATGCCCGGGAACCGTTCCTCGACCTTCTCTAAAAAGTATTGCCGCTGGTTGGTACGCAAGGTCACGCCATACATCGAAAACACGAATTTGCCGCCCGCCTGCGCCGTTTTTTCGACGATCGAACGCACATTTTCCTCCGAATCGGTCAGGAATGGCAGGATCGGCGTCATTAAAACGCCGCAAAATATCCCGGCCTCCGAAAGCGCCCGCAGGGCGGCGAACCGTTCCGAGCTGGGGCTGACATGGGGTTCGATCTTGCGGGAAAGCGCGTCGTCCGCCGCAGTGATCGTTAATTTCACAATCGCGGAATGATTGTCCCGGATCCGTCGGAACAGGCCGATATCCCGCGTGACCAACCCGCTTTTCGTATCCAGCGACACCCCAAACCCAGCCCCGGCGATCGTTTCCAGCGCCGCGCGGGTCACGCCAAGCTCCCGCTCGAATGGGTTATAGCTATCGCTCATCGCCCCGATGCCGACCACGCCGACCGAACGCTTCGCGGCCAGCTCCCGGCGAAGCATCGCCGCCGCATTGGCCTTCACCCGCACCCGGTCAAAATCCTCCACATGATAGCATTCGCTCCGGCTGTCGCAGTAAATACAGCCGTGGCAGCAGCCCCGGTACAGGTTCATGTTATAATCCGCGCCAAACCATTCGTCATATTTTATGCGGCTGAGCAGCGTTTTTGCCTCGATCTCTTCGACCATAACGGATCCCCTTTCCTTTTCCGGGAGCGGCGGCGTTTATCCCGGCCATACGGCGTACAGGTTCGTATCCCATGCAGGCACGTATGGATGGTGCCGCAGATACAGCCGGTACTCCGGCCAGTTTTCATGCACATACAACGGCAGCGCAAACAGGTCTTCGACCCGATGGTATACCGCGCAGTTGAGTTTGGGATGCCAGACCGAGACCGTCTCCCGCGCGCCTTCGAGCGCTTCCCGCTCCGCGCCTTCCACGTCCAGCTTGAGGAACGTACACGGCGCGCCTTGCAGCACACTGTCCAACGCGCGCATCTGCGTCGGAACGCCTTCCTTTGCAATGCGGGAATTCCGCCCCGCCTTTGCCGCAAAGATCAGCGTTTCGTCCCGCGACCACGCGCCCGCCGCGACCAGCGTCACGTCGCCGCCTTGCAGCGCTCCTTCGGCGTATTTCCGCAGCTTTTTGAAATTCCGCCGGTCGGGTTCGAGCGCCGTGACCGACGCAAACGCGCCGCCGGTATAATACAGCAGCTCGCGGATGGTGTCGCCGTTGTATGCGCCGAGGTCGGCAAAATGTTCCTGCGCGCCGGGCGCCAGCCGGTCGAAGATCTCATCCTTGCCCGTTTCACAGGCCCGCAGATAGGCGATCTTTCCGGTCAGGCGGAACGCGATCACCTCCGTAAGCACCCGGCGGGACTGCTCGTCCGCCAGCAGCGCGTATACCTGTTCCAGCTCCGCGCGGTGGGCGCGGGCATACGCGCGGTCAAACAGTCCGCCGCCGCATACCGGGACATCCGGCGCGTAAAACCGGAACCGCGCGTCCAGCGCCGCGAAACGCTCCAACAGCTCCGGGCGCTGGCTGGCGAACCCCAGCACGACCGCAAGCTCTTCTCCAAACCGCTCGACCGCCTCCGTCAAGCGCAGCACCGGGAACCCCGCAAAGCTGTGCCCCCGTACAAATCCATCGCTTGCAAAGACCCCCGCAGCGCGGATCCCTCTTTCCGCAAACACCCGCAGCAGCTTGTCCGCGCCGTCCCCCATGCCGTAAAGCAGGATCGGGCGGCGTTCCTGCGCCAGCGTTTCCCATACGTCCGGGCCGTTCCAGTCCATAAACCTACCCCTTTTCTATGATTTTTCCCAAAATTGCGAACTTTTCCCTGTTTCCGTGGAAATTCTACAAAAAAATTTCAAATCTGGCGAAAACTTTGTTGCGCTTTTCCCCGTTCTCCTCTATAATAGAAGTAGTTAGCATGCTAAAGTAAGGAGTGATTGCAGTGGGCAAAAATGGTATCCTCTCGATGGGGACGGACGAGCTGTATGAGGTGGATGGCGTCGTCTTCGATGCAGACAGCTACGCGCGCTATTTGCAGCACTGTAAACCCAACCCCACGCCGCCCGATGCCCCGGCTCCGGCGCAGCCGCAAGAGCCTTCCGGGCCTCCGCCGGAAGCATCGGAGCCCCCGGCTCCGGCGTTCGTGACGTTTTATGCCGAGCCGCAACACGTCGGTTGGTATCCGTCGGACAGTGAACGGGATCGCGTGCCCATGATGTCCGGCGCGCTTCCCCCTGCCGCAGGGCCGGAGCAGGCCCCGCCCGCGCCCGCCTACTTCCTCGCCCCCGTCTGTACAGTGGAGGAAATCCGCATCCCGATCGGCGGGCGGCAGCAGACCCGCCGGATCGTTTACGGCGGCGGGTCCGGCTCCTATGTGTCCTCGTTCACCACGTCGTTTACGACCTCCTACCTGACTACTTACCGGTTTGGCTCCGGTTCCGGCAGCTTTTTCAGCTCCGGTTCCTGCATTTTCGCCGTCGGCGGTTACGGATTGGAGCTGATTTGACCATGCAAGCCTTCCACAGCGCCTGGACGCGCCCCTTTTTCGCCCGGAACCCCGGCGCGCGCTTCGAGATCGAACCCTTTGAGCTGCTGACCACCGCCCTTTCCGCGCTCCAATGGCGCAGCCTTGGCGGCAGTATCTGTATGATCACCGACGGCGCGGGCGCGGCCTATTACCACGCCAACCGGCTCGAATGCCTTTGGGACGGCGGCCTCCGCGTCGAGCTTGACCGCATCCCGCCCGAGGTCAACCCCTGCGTTTTCTGGGCGGCGGGCAAGCTCTTCGCCCTGCGGCAGATGGATCTGCCGTGCGTGATGATGGATACCGATTTTATCGTCTGGAAGGATATTTCCGATCAGCTCAAAGGATGCGACTGCGCCGCGATCCATCGGGAAGACCTGGTCGACAGCATCTATCCGCCCCTCGACGCGTTTGCCTTCGACGACGAGCTCGACCTTTCCGGGCTGGACTGGGCCGAGCGCCCGCTGAATACCGCGTTCGCCTTCTTCGCCGACCGGGCGCTGCGCGACCGCTATTGCGAAAAGGCCATTGAGATCATGCTGCACGCGCCTATGGCGCAGGACGCGCTCATTTATATGGTATTCGCCGAACAGCGGCTGCTGGCGATGCTCGCCAAAAATTACCGCGTGCGCGCGCTTTCCGATATTGGATCCCTGTTCACCTCCGGGCAGCAGTCCTTTACCCATGTCTGGGGCTTCAAGCAGCAGATGCGGGACGATCCGCAGGCGTATGACGCGTTTTGCCGCAAGTGCGCCGCCCGTCTCCTGCGCGAACATCCCGCGGAGGCCGAAACGCTGCGGCGGATCCCTTCGCTGATGCACTTCTTTTGAATCGCTTTGGAAATAAGGCCCGGAAAGGGGCTGCGCTGTTCCCGGAACAGTGCAGCCCCCTTTTTGCTTCCCCGATCGGGACGGCGCGGGGAAGAGGGCGTTCCCCGGTTTGGGATCTTACTCTTCCTGCACCGCGGCTTTCAGCGCGTCGACCTTGTCCTTCGCCTCCCACTTGACGCCAAGTTCCTCGCGGCCCATATGGCCGTAAGCCGCCAGCGCCCGATAGATCGGACGGCGCAGATCCAGCTGCTTGATGATCGCCGCCGGGCGCAGGTCGAATACCCGATCAACCGTGCGGGCGATCGTTTCCTCACTGACCGTGCCCGTGCCGAAAGTGTCGATCATGATGGACACCGGGCGCGCGACGCCGATCGCATACGCAAGCTGTACTTCGCAGCGCTTCGCAAGCCCCGCCGCGACGATATTCTTGGCAACATAACGCGCCGCATACGCCGCCGAACGGTCGACCTTGGTCGGATCCTTGCCCGAGAACGCGCCGCCGCCGTGCCGCGCCGTGCCGCCGTAGGTATCGACGATGATCTTACGCCCAGTCAGACCGGAGTCGCCCTGCGGGCCGCCGATCACAAAACGTCCGGTCGGGTTGACGAAGAAACGGGTGTTTTCGTCCAGCAGATGGGACGGGATAACCTCCCGGATCACGTGTTCGATCATGTCGCGGCGGATAACGCTAAGCGAGACCTCCGGCGAGTGCTGGGTCGAAATGACGACGGTATCAACGCGGACCGGAACGTCGTCCTCGTATTCGACCGTGACCTGGCTCTTGCCGTCCGGGCGCAGATAGCTGAACTGCCCGTTCTTGCGCACCTCGGTCAGGCGGCGCGCCAGCTTGTGCGCCAGCGAGATCGGCAGCGGCATCAGCTCGGGGGTCTCGTCGCAGGCGTAGCCGAACATCATGCCCTGATCGCCCGCGCCGGTCGCCAGTTCGGCGTCCGGGTCGCCTTCCTTACGTTCGAGCGAATTGTCGACGCCCAGCGCAATGTCCGCCGACTGCTCGTCGATCATGGTGAGCACGGCGCAAGTGTCGCTGTCAAAACCGTACTTCGCCCGGTCGTAGCCGATTTCGCGGATCACGCCGCGGACGACCTTCGGGATATCCACATAGCAATGCGTCGAGATTTCGCCCATGACCGAAACGATGCCGGTCGTGCAGGTCGTTTCACAGGCAACGCGGGAATACGGGTCGTTTTCCAGCATCGCGTCCAGGATCGCGTCCGAGATCTGGTCGCAGATCTTATCCGGATGGCCTTCGGTCACGGATTCGGAGGTAAAAAGATGTCTTGCCATAAAGTTCCAGTCCTTTCTTTGTGCGTTGCAGGAGGGTTTCCGCACCGTGCGGCAAGGCCGGATCCGATCCGCAGCCTGCCGCGCCGTTTTCAACGCCCCTGCGTACTATGAAAATAAAAAACCCGCCCTCCGGGAACGGGAAGCGAGTAATACATGCCTCATCTTTCGTTTCCGCCGGATTTGGCACCTTGCGGGAACCGCAGGTTGCCGGACTTCATCGGGCCGATCCCTCCGTCACTCTTGATAAGGAATTGTGAAATTTTCTATCCTAAGTATACCGCCTTTTCCCGGCGTTGTCAATAGGCTGCGCGAAATCTGTCGCAGGCCGTCGCCGCGCCGCAATGAAAATCCCCGCGGAAGGGCGAAGGGCAAGGCAGCCTGTTCTGCCCTTCGTCCTTCCGCAAAGCGCGCATAATCCGCCCTGCCCCAAACGGCCGGACGCCGTTTTTTTCATGCGGCTCCCGTTCTCCTCTTGACAATACCGACACTCGATATTGAGGCGATACGTGGTAAGATGTCGAAAAGGGCGTTGGATCCGGGAAACCATGGCAGAGGGGCGGCGGCGCACCTCTGCGATCACTGCGCGGGGTATGGAAAGGTACCGCGCCAAGCTGGACGGCCTGTGGACGGTCGCCGCGCGGCGCGGGCGACCGGTCATAAGCGTCCGCTATATGGGGCCGCTTCTGCGTCTGCCGGATGGTCCGGATGCGATGATGCCGCGTTTTGAGGAGGGAGAACCATGAGCCGGGACTATACCTACCGCCTACCGCCTGCCGCCGGTCAGCGTCTATGACGTGGGGCGCTATGAGAATTGGCTTGCCGACCAGTCGGCGCAGGGCCTGTTTTTCCATGCCGCGAAGGAGAAAAGGCCGCTCAGCGGATTAGACCTGGGGCTGTTGGGCGGCTCTGCGCTGATACGGTTTGAAAAGGGCGCGCCGGAGCGCCGCCGTTACCGGCTGGAACCCGCGCGCATGGACGCCGGCGATCCCCCCATGGAGGAACAGGAGCTGTATGAAGAATCAGGCTGGCGGTTCGCGGGTTCGCTGCGCGGGCTGTTCTGGGTATTTGAAGCGCCTGACCGCGCAGGCATCCCGGAGCCGCACACCGACCCGGCGGCGCTGGGCGAGCTGTACGAACGGGTCAGCGACAAGCTGAAACCGGGGAAGCTGTTCGCGCCGTGGCTCCCCTGTATCCTGCTGTACCTGATCGACATTTTCCTGATCCCGCGGGACTCGCTGATGGCCTTCCTGACCGGAACCACGAGCTGCTTTGCAGGGCTGCTGCTGTATCTGCTGGCGCAGCATTGGATTTTGTTCCGCCACCATTACAAGCCGATGCGGCGGCTGCGGGAACAGCTTGCGCATGGCGAAGCAATCGACCACAACGAGCCCTACCGGCGGGAAGCGCGCGCCTATCGGCTGCAAAACACGGTCGTGCTGACGTTTGCAGCGGCGCTGATCGCGGCGCAGTTTTACAGCGTTTCCGCCTATCGGCGCGTGGAGCTTTCCGCAGCGGAAAATCTGCCGGTCGCGCTTCTGTCCGAGCTGGAAGGCAGCGGCTTCGCCTATGAGGAGACCGAATGGTTTCAAAACCGTCCGTACCCGAATTATGTGCAGTATGCCTGGAGCATCCTAACGCCGGGGCAGCTTTCCGTCTCGCAGAACGGCATGGTCGGGGGCGGATCCAGCGCCCTGCAAACGGAATATTACCGAGTACGTTTCGCCGCGCTCGCGGGGCCGCTGTTTGACAGCGTGCTGAAAAACTTTTTGCGGGAGCGCCTCCGGTATGATCCCTCTGGGGAGCTTGCCTTGCGCAGCCTGCGCGCCGGCGAGCGGGCAGGGTTTGAACAGGCGGTGCTGCTCCGGCAGCGCGGAACCGAAACGTTGATCGCCCAACGCGGACACGCGGTCGTATGTATGAGCTACAACGGCCCGCAGGAGCTGACGGCGTTCCTGCCGCAGCTGACCGCCGCGCTGGAAGGCTGAGTGACGTATGCAGCTCCTGCTCTGGCGTCCGGAAGCCTGAAGCACAAAGCCTTTCCGCAATGCGTCTTCATTTGGAGCCTATCCCGCAATGCGTCGTGCGCAGATTGCGCCGCCGGATGTTTCGTCAGGTGACGCAGCATGGCAGAAAAGATGTAAACAAGCTGTGTGCGGATCCTTTCGGGACAGGCTCTTAAACCCGATCGGATCCTACTTTCTTCGCCAGCGCCAGAAAATCAATCGCAGGCTATTGACATTGCCCGGGCAATATGGTATACTTCCACCTGTAAGGAGGGAGTAACGATGGAAAGACGCGGTTTGTGCGGGAAACTGCTCAAGCAGATCAGCGATGAAATGCGTAAAAACGCCAACAATGCTATGCGCGCCCAGAACATGACCCTCACGCAGATGGACGCCTTGCTCGATCTGTACGAGGCTCCCGATCTCCAGCTCTCCCTCAAGGAACTGGAACAGCGGCTGCACGTCGCGCAGTCCACCGCCGCCGGGATCGTCAGCCGTTTGGAACAAAAAGGGCTTGTCCTGGGGCTCAACGACCCAACCGACAAGCGCGTCAAGCTCGTGCAGATCACCCCGGAAGGGCTGCAATGCGTCCGGACCTCCCGCAAGTTCGTGGAAGAGGGCGAAGACCGCCTGCTTTCCGGGCTGACCGAAACCGAACGCGACATCTTCTATACCCTGCTGCTCAAAGTCCGCAGCACCTTGCCGTGAAGCTGTCCGCCAGCCGTGCGGATCGCTTTTGCCACATTCAACAGCAAACGATCAAACGCGTCATTTCAATCGCATACTTTTAATCGTTTCATTTCAATCGTTAGCTATTGATTTAAGGAGGATTTTCATTGATGAACAACAACCAAAACGCCGCAGCCGCCTTTGAAACGGCTCCCGTCCCACAGACGGTGCTGAAAAACGCCGTCCCCGCCATAGCCGCCATGCTGATGGTGCTGATCTACAATCTGGCCGACCTGTTTTTTATCGGGCAGACCCATAACGACCTGCTGGTGGCCGCAGTCTCGCTCGCGACTCCTGTGTTCCTGATCTTCCTCGCCGTCGGCAACGTTTTCGGCATCGGCGGCGCGTCGGCGATCTCCCGCGCGCTGGGCGGGGGCAGTACAGAACGCGCCAAAAAGACCTGCGCCTTCTGTATGTGGGGCTGCGTCGCGGTCGGCCTCGCGCTGTCCGCCGCCTTCCTGCTGTTTATGGATCCGCTGCTGGAGCTTGTCGGCGCAAGCGCGGACACCCGGGAGCCTGCGCAGACGTATTTGCAGATCGTCGCCTTCGGCGGGCCGTTCCTCCTGATCTCAAATTGCTTTTCCAACATCCTCCGCGCGGAAGGCCAGCCGAACCGGGCAATGGCCGGTCAGATCCTTGGCAACCTGCTCAACGTCGTGCTCGACCCCCTCATGATCCTTGCGCTTGACTGGGGGATCGCGGGCGCAGCGGCGGCGACCGTGATCGGCAACGTCGCGGGAGCCGGGTATTATCTGCTGTATTTCCTGTGGGGCCGCTCCTCGCTCAGTATCCGCCCGGCAGACTTTTCCGTCAGGGACGGGATCGCCCGCAGCGTGCTTGCGATCGGCGTCCCCGCCTCGCTCGGCTCGTTGCTGATGAGCGTTTCACAAATCGTCGTGAACGCCCAAATGTCGGCGTATGGCGATATGGCGCTCGCTGGGATCGGCGTGGCAATGAAGGTCACCATGATAAGCAGCATGATCTGCATCGGGCTTGGACAGGGCGTGCAGCCGCTGCTTGGCTACTGCGTAGGCGCAAGGCTGTGGGAACGCTTCCGGAAGGTGATGCGGTTTGCGCTGTGCTTCGCGCTCGGGCTCAGCGCCGCAATGACCGGGCTTTGCTATCTGCTCCGCGGGCAGATCGTGAGCGTTTTCCTGAGCGAGCCTGCGGCGTTTGATTACGCGATGCAGTTCACTGGTATCCTGCTGTCGACCAGCTTCCTTTTCGGCGTGTTTTTCGTGCTCTGCAACGCATTGCAGGCGATGGGCGCCGCAACGCAGGCCCTTGTTACCAACCTCAGCCGCCAGGGGCTGATCTATATCCCGGCGCTGTTCCTCTTGCAGGCGGCGCTTGGCATGACCGGGCTTGTGTGGGCGCAGCCTGCCGCCGACCTGCTTTCGACGTTCCTTGTCGCCGTGCTGTATCTTTTTGCCTCCCATAGGCAATTCGGCAATCCCTCCGGATCACAGAAGACGGCTTTATCGCCTGCGTGAGCGGCGGCATGGAGCCGGTATGCTTACCGCTTGACCGTCGGGATCCAGTACCGCTGTATGATCCCGCTCCGGGTCATGCCTATGGGGTCTGCGGTCTCGTTTTCAAGGATCCCGCCATTCCGCCCGATCACTTTGCGGGACGCTTCATTTTCCCTGCCGCAGGCTAACAACACCTTTTCAGCGCCCGACGCGGCACAGATCGGCAGCAGTAAGCCAAGCATTGCGGTTGCATAGCCGTTCCGATGAGCGGACGCTGTAGCCGATGCTCCCAGCGTAACGGTACAGGAAATCGGTCAGCGGATGGCGAAAATCCATGATCCCGATCAGTGCCCCGTCGCGCTTCCGGATCGCAAGACAGACCGCCGAAAGCGTGTAGCCGTCTCCGTATTTCGCCCGCAATCGTGGTTCAAAATCCAACCATTCCGCATAGCTTTCGACTTCCTCAAGCCACGCGCAGCCGTCAAAGCCTTCCCCATGCTTTAACATTTCCGCGCGGAAGTCTATGACCGCTGCTTCATGCGCGGCGGTTGGTCGGGCCAGTTTCAGAACCTGTATTCACAAGCCCGAAGCGGCGTCTGGACGGCATCTGACGCGGTCATGCTGCGCCATCTACCGTCCGTCCACCACTTTAGCTTATAAATACAGGTTCTCAGTTTGTCCATGGTGGGTATCCCCCTTTTTTCCTTGCCGGCGGCTCGCCCTCTCCGCCGCCGTCCTCAACAGCGGCGCCTCTTCCTACAGGAGCGTCCAGAAGGTGCTTTGCGCCCTTTTTTAAATATTACCGACGATCAGCCGTTCCAACTCCCGCGCCGCAATGCCGGGCGAACGGCTGCGCTGCTTTATCAGGCAGATTTCCCGAAGCGGCGGGTCTTCCTCAAGGTCCAATATGATAATGTCTTCCGCACCCTGCGCGAATTCCTCCGGCACGAATCCGATCCCCAGATCCGACCGCACCATCGGCAGGATCTGGTCGGCGGTCGCCGCTTCGATCACCGGCGCGAATACCAGCCCATGCTCCGCGAAAAAGTCGGTGTACAGCTCAAACGTCTTGGTCTTCGACCCCAGCGAGATCATCGGGTACTTTTGCAGTTCCCGCAGCGTGACCCGCCGCCCGCCCAGCTCTGCAAAGCTGCCGCCGCAGATCGCCGTCTCCCGGATGCCCCGGATCTTGATCTGCCGCAGCTGTGCGGTTCGCAGCGTCGGCGTCGTGACGACCGCAAAATCGACCGTGCCCTCCCGCACCGCCGCGATCGCCTGCGGGGTCGAATAATTGGAAATATACAGATGCACACCCGGGTATTGCGCCCTGTATTGCTTGAGCTTGGGCAACAGGCAGCAATGCAGCGCGATCTCGCTGCATCCGACCGCCACCATG
Source organism: uncultured Eubacteriales bacterium (assembly GCA_910586105.1). Classification (GTDB taxonomy): domain Bacteria; phylum Bacillota; class Clostridia; order Oscillospirales; family Butyricicoccaceae; genus QXXE01. Next base: position 64,482 of record CAJUGU010000002.1, read on the forward strand.
CCGTTTTGCAGTCCCTGGCTGAGCGCGACTTCGGCTTCCCCCGCTTCGAGCTGCTCGACCGCGATCCGCACATGGGAATACAGCCGTTCGCCTTCATCGGTCAGTGTCATGCCCCGGTTGGATCGGATGAACAACGTACAGCCCAGCTCGTTTTCCAGGTTTTTGATCGTGCGCGTGAGGTTGGGCTGGCTGGCCATCAATACCTTGGCGGTGCGCGATAGGTTTTTGTATTTCGCAACGTAATAAAACACCCGGTAGGCGTCATAACTGATGTTCATGCGCTTGTCCCTCCTTATAATATCACAGCCGTATATCTGCCATATCAAAAATATATTTTACATATGGCGCTGCAATATAGTATACTGGACCTACAGCGCGCAGTCAACCCCCGCACCCCCGACGGCGCGCGTATACAGTTTCTTTGCAAGGTGGTATCCCAATCATGACAAAAGATTTGACCGTCGGAGAGCCGAAAACCGTCCTCTGGCAGTTTTGCCTGCCGCTGTTCGGCAGCATCATCTTCCAGCAGCTCTACAACATCGCCGACAGTTTCGTCGCCGGGAAGTTCATCGGCAACGACGCGCTCGCCGCCGTCGGCAACAGCTATGAGATCACGCTGATCTTTATTGCCTTCGCCTTCGGCTGCAATATTGGATGTTCGGTCATCGTCTCGCAGCTTTTCGGGGCCAAGCGGCTCGGCGAAATGAAAACCGCCGTCTATACGACCCTGATCGCAAGCGGCGTGCTGTGCGCCGTGCTGATGCTCGGCGGCAAGCTGTTCGGCAGCCCGCTGCTCGAATTGATCCAGACCCCGGAAACCGTTTTTGCCGATTCCCTGCTGTATCTTGACATTTACGTGCTCGGTCTCCCGTTCGTGTTTTATTATAACGTCGCGACCGGTATTTTCTCCGCGCTGGGGGATTCCAAGACTCCGTTTCTCTTCCTGGCCTGTTCGTCGGTCTCCAATATCGCGGTCGATATCCTGTTCGTCGCAGGCTTCCGGATGGGCGTCGCAGGCGTCGCTTGGGCAACCTTCCTGTGTCAGGGGATCAGCTGCGCGTTGGCGATCGCCGTGATCTTCCGCCGGTTCCGCCGGATCGAGACCGACGAAAAACCGCGGCCCTTTTCCTGGGCGCTGCTGCGGCGGATCGCCGTTGTCGCCATCCCCAGTATTTTGCAGCAGAGCTTTATTTCAGTCGGCAATATCATCATTCAAAGCGCGATCAACGGCTTCGGCCCGGCGGTCATGGCAGGTTACTCCGCTTCGGTGAAGCTCAATAACATGGTCATTACCTCGCTCACGACGCTTGCCAACGGCATTTCCAATTACACCGCGCAGAATCTGGGCGCGGAGAAATACAGCCGTATCCCACAGGGCTTCCGCGCAGGGCTCCGGCTGGTGTGGATGCTGTGTATCCCCATTGCCCTGCTGTATCTGCTCGCCGGGCGGTATCTCGTGTACATCTTCCTCGACAGTCCAACCGGGCAGGCGGTCGACGCGGGACTCATGTTCCTACGGATCGTTTCGCCGTTCTATTTCGTCATTTCCGCCAAGCTGGTGTCCGACGGCGTGCTCCGCGGCGCAGGCTTTATGAATAAATTCATGGTCGCGACCTTTACCGACCTTGCCCTTCGCGTCGTGCTCGCGATACTGCTTTCCAAGACCGCGCTCGCTACGACCGGCATTTGGATCTCTTGGCCGATCGGCTGGACGATCGCAATGGTGATTTCGATCGTGTTTTATTCCACCGTCCAATGGAAAAAGCAGGGCAAATGCCTTAGCTGAATGCTCCCGGTCTCCTGAAAAACACCGTCGGATAATCGTCCGGCGGTGTTTTTTGCTGCATAAAGAATGCACTTTGGGGGCGCGCGAAAGGCCCCATTTCACCGTTCACAGCCGGATTTTTGAACCTTCGCAGCGCGTTCGCGCGCGAATGAGGGATAATACATTATTATCCGCCGTTTGTCAAGTGTATATTTCACAAAAAGCAAACCCGAGACTTGTGTTACTTGCACAGTTCTTGGGTTTTTCAGGTTCAAAAAACGTCTGAAATTGGACAAAACCCGGCGGCGAATGAAGGATACTAATGTATTATCTTCACATGGGGGAGTTATCCTTCGTTTCCACTCCCCTGTGAATGCCCCCGCTTTCGATAGAACAGGAGGTGCCTATGCTGTCGTTGACCGTCCATGTGGGCGATTATGTGACCATCGGCGACGAGGTCGTCGTGCAGGTGCTCAAAACCGGGGATTCCTTCCGGCTCGCGATCGACGCGCCCCGGTCTATGGCGATCGAACGCGCGAAAGTTCACGAGCAGTGCAGCGGCGTGCCCGACTGCATTCAGCGCGCACGGAAACGCCCTCTCATAAAG
>CAJUGU010000003.1 GCA_910586105.1 uncultured Eubacteriales bacterium
CGTCTCTCTTTCAATGGCTGCCTTTTTCTGGGATTTTTATGAAATTGCCGTGTCACGGAGCCGTTATTGTGCTGCCGGTTATGTACGCCGCCGGATCAGCTGTTTCCCACCCTTTTCCCGAACAGGAAAATGTTGTATCATATCAAAGAAAGGTCGATAAATCATGCCGTTTGATTTCAAAAAGGAATATAAAGAGCTTTATTTGCCAAAGCATACCCCGGAAATCGTGGATGTACCTTATATGAATTTTGTTGCGTTACAAGGCACTGGCGACCCAAATGAAGAAGGGGGCGCCTATCAACAAGCAATCAGCGTCCTTTACGCGATTTCGTATACAATTAAGATGAGTTATAAAAGCGATCACCGGATCAAAGGCTTTTTTGAGTATGTAGTGCCTCCGCTGGAGGGATTTTGGTGGCAAAACGGCATTGAGGGTGTAAACTATGCCGATAAATCTGATTTCAACTGGATTTCAGTGATTCGACTTCCGGATTTTGTAACAAAGGCAGATTTTGAATGGGCCGCAGCAGCGGCAGAAAAGAAGAAAAAGATAGACTGCTCCCGAGCAGAGTTTCAAACGATCAGGGAAGGATTGTGCGTCCAGATCATGCATATCGGGTCCTACGACAGCGAGCCGGAATCCGTTGATCGAATGAACAATTATCTGCGTGAAAACGGCTATCAGAATGATATGTCGGAATCTCGCCTGCATCATGAAATTTATTTGTCCGACCCTCGAAAGACGGTTCCGGGGAAACTGAAAACTATCATCCGTCATCCAATTAAAAGGATTTAACAGCCGTTTTCCCGAACGGGGACTTGACCTGTGCAGCTGCGAAAAGCGGTGGTGTCTCAAGCAGAGGCAGCGCCGCTTTTTCCGTGCGCTTCAACGAAGAAATTTCGTATTTGAGCGTTGGCGGTACAAAGGGAAAAGGGGATATCAGATACTCCGAGCCTGCTTGTCGGTTTACCGGATGCGCGGACGTTTTTTTATCTGGGAGCGGTTTCCAAAGGGGAATGGAATCGGGACAGGGCGCATAGAATAAAGGAAAGCAACGAAAGGTGGTCAGAAAATGAAAAAAACGATCTGCGCGGCCTTCTGTGCGTGCATGATGCTCATACAGGCGGCGGCGCTGCCTGCAATGGGGCCGCTGAACGCGAAATCCGCCGCGCTGTATGATTCCTCCGGGCAAATGCTGTATGAGCTCAACGCCGAAGAAGCGCTCCAGCCCGCCAGCGTTACGAAGATCATGACCCTGCTGCTGGCAATGGAAGCGCTGGATCGGGGAGAGGTCAAGCTGACCGATATGGTGACCGGTTCGGCATATGCTTCGTCCATGGGCGGGACGCAAATCTGGCTGAAAGAAGGGGAACAGCTCTCCTTTGACGAAATGCTCAAGGCGATCGCCGTCGGTTCGGCCAACGACTGCGCGGTCGCGGTGGCCGAGCACCTGGCCGGAACGGAGGCCGCCTTCGTTGAACGCATGAACGCCCGCGCGCAGGAACTGGGTTGCACCAGCACGACCTTCATCAACGCCAACGGGCTGGACGCCGATGGGGAAAAAACGTTCACCTCGGCGCGCGATCTGGCGCTGATCTCGGCCGAGCTGTTAAAGCATCCCAAGATTCTGGATTATACGACGATCTGGATGGATACCATCCGGAACGGCGAGTTTTCCCTCGCGAACACCAATAAAATGCTCAAAAGCTATGAGGGCATGATCGGCCTCAAGACCGGCTATATCTCGCAGGCGGGCTTCTGCATCTCGGCGGCGGCCGAGCGCAACGGGATGACCCTGATCGCAACCGTTATGGCGGCGCCGACCAAGGAAGCGCGCACCGCAGACGTTTCCGCGCTGCTGAACTATGGCTTTGCCAATTTCGCGCCATATGCGCCCGACCTGTCCGATCAGCTGAAGCCGGTACCGGTGCGGCTGGGGCGGTCGCTTTCCGTCGATCCGATCGCGGAGGACGTGGGCGGCATCGTGCTCGCGAAAGAGGATATGGCCGGGTTGACGACCGAAGTCAAATTGCTGGACGCGGTCGACGCGCCAGTCGAAAAAGGGCAGCAGCTGGGTTCCGTCACCGTAAAAAGCGGCGACGAGGCCCTCATGACCATCCCCCTGACCGCCGCGGAGACGGTGGAGGCGCTGACATTTGGCGATATTTACCGCGAATTTCTGCGCGTTTTGCTGATGAAAGAGCACAACTGAGCACCGATTTGCGCACCGTTAGGAAAAATTTCAAAAAACTGCCGGGAATGTGCGGTTTTGCGATTGTAATTTGAGAGGATCTATGATAATATGTAGATAACCTCAAAGGTTGAGACGATTGTACCGTGTACTTAGATCCGGTTGGGTTGTTTCTCACTCTTATAAAATCTGGGAGGAAATTTTTATGGTAAAACTCATTGTTGGCGGCGCAGGCTCCGGTAAGACGAAGACGATCATCGAGCTGGTCAATGCAGCCGTGAAGGAAGAAAAGGGCAGCGTGGTCTGCATCACCAAGGGGAACAAGCTGAAGTTCGATATCTCATATGACGCGCGTCTGGTCGACGTCAGCGAGTATGCCGTCAACGGCTACGACGGTCTGCTCGGCTTCCTGTGCGGCATCCATGCAGGCAACTACGATATCACACGTATTTATATTGACGGCCTGTACAAGGTTGCCGGCGTCAAGGACGCCTCGCAGGCGGAAAAATTCCTTGACGATCTGAGCGGGTTCTCGGGTACACATACCGTGAATTTCACCGTTTCGCTCAGCGAAGAGGAAGCGCTGGTCACCGAAGGCATGAAAAAATATATCTGAATCCCCTTGAAAAGGCGCGCAGTCCGGGTTCTTTTCAAGCGGGCGGAACGGGCGGGGTTTTGCAGCCTCGCCCGCTTTTTTGCAGATTTTCTGGCATTCTCCATAATTGAGGGCGAAAAAATTTTTATAAAAAATCGCGAAAAGGACTTTCGTTTTTCGGAAACTCTGTTATAATTAAAGTATCGGGGATTTCCTGTGCTGGTAAGCAGAGGATTTCGGAATCTCCACGCATAGAGGGAGGCGGCGCGTTTTGTGGCTTTCCACACTGAAATATCTCGCGTGGGTCGGGCAGTTGGGATTGTCGCTCGCCGTCCCGCCAGTGCTGGCGGTCTGGTGCGCAGGCTGGCTGCGCGACCGGTTCGGCCTTGGCGGCTGGGTGTTGGCCGTCGGGCTGGCGCTCGGGCTGCTGTGCAGCGTATGGAGCCTGTTCCGGTTCCTCAAAATGGTACAACACGAAGCCGAACGGGGTGACAGGCATGAAGGATAGGGAAATTGTCTGGGACGAGCTGCGCCGGCAGGCCAAAGGGATGCTCCCGCTGATGCTGGTGACATATGGCGTGTTCGCGCTGCTGGGTTACTGGCAGTGGCAGACCGTGCTCAGCATCCTCCTCGGCTCCGCCTACGCGCTCTTCCTCTTTTACCAGATCGGGCGATCCGCCCTGCGCGCCGCCGCATTTTATCAGATGCCTGAACGGGCGCAGCGAGGCATGGTGCGCGGCTACCTGACCCGCTATATCATGACGGCCGTGCTGGTCGTCGCCGCGATCAAGCTGCCGTGGCTTAACGCGGCTGCGGTCATTGTACCGCTCTTCTATACGAAAATCATTTTATTGATTTTAAATATTTTGCGGGAAAGGAGGTAACTGAGTGAACGGACCACAAATCTATTTTGAGATACCGGTGCTCGGGGGGCTGCCCATCACGGAATCCATGCGGAACCAATGGTTTGTCATGCTGGTGATCCTGTGTTTGTGCTTGTTCCTGACACGCAACCTGCAAAAAATCCCGACGGGGAAGCAGGCGCTTGCCGAAAAGGCGGTCGTTATGATCACCGATCTGGTCGACTCGACGATGGGGCAGGGGTGCAGGCATTATGCGCCGTTTGTTGCGGCGATCATGATGTCGTCCCTGTTCGGCAGTCTGGTTTCGCTGATCGGGCTGCGTTCAACGACGGCCGACCTGAACACGACGCTCGGCTGGGCGCTGATCGTATTTTTCCTGATCCACTACAGCAACATCAAGTTCCACGGGCTGAAGGCTTATCTCAAAGGCTATTTGGAGCCGATCTTCGTCATGCTGCCGCTGAACATCCTCTCGGAAATCGCAACGCCGATCTCCATGAGCTTCCGTCATTTCGGCAACATGGCCGGCGGCCTGGTCATCACAACACTGCTGATGTCGGGCCTTACCGCGTTCTCCAACGCGATCCTGGGCTTTTTGCCCGTGCCGCTGCTCCAAATCGGTATCCCCGGTGTGCTTTCGCTGTATTTCGATCTGTTTACGGCAGCGATGCAGGCGTTCATTTTCAGTATGCTGACAATGGCCTATGTCGGGAACGCGCGGAGTTGACGCGCAAACCAATCATCGTGCGCAACGCGCAAAAGAAATTTTGTGAGTTTGTCATTATTTAAGGAGGAAAAAACTTATGGATCCCAGAGCATTTGTAGCAGGTATGTCCGCGTTGGGCGCTGGCTGTGCGATGATCGCCGGCCTTGGCCCCGGTATCGGCGAAGGTTATGTCGCAGGCCAGGCGTGCGCCGCCATCGGCCGTCAGCCGGAGTGCCAGTCCGACGTCACCCGTACCATGATCCTTGGTATCGCGATGGCGGAGTCGACCGGTATTTACGCGCTGGTCGTCGCGCTGATCCTGCTTTTTGCGAACCCACTCGTCAACTTCTACGGATAAGGGAGAAGCCGACGATCTTCCACCCGGAAGGAGGGGAAACCTGTGGGAGAAGCAATCTATCAATCGTTCGTCACTTTCGATTGGTGGGGACTTTGCGTGACCATCTGCAACCTGCTGATCACGTTCCTCATCGTGAAAAAGTTCCTGTTCGGGCCGGTCAATAAAATGCTCCAGGCCCGGGAGGAGGAGGTGCGCGCGATGTATGCAACGGCAGAGGCCGACCGCACCGCCGCCGAGACCATGAAGCGCGATTACACAGCGTCCATTGCGAACGCAAAAGAAGAGGCCGCGCAGATCACCGCAAACGCGACGAAGCGTGCCACGGTGCGTTCCGAGGAAATCCTTGCGGACGCAAACCGGCAGGCTTCCGATATGATGCGGAAGGCCGAGGAGAGCATCGAGCTCGAAAAGAAGAAGACGCTCAACGAGATCAAGGACGAGATCGCCGGTCTTTCGGTTATGATCGCCTCGAAGGTCGTGGAAAAGGAGATCGACGAGGCCGACCACAAGCGAATGATCGAGGATTTCATCAGCAAGGTAGGGTGAGCGCGTGGCATCGATCGTTAGTGAGCGCTATGCGCTGAGCCTTTACGAGGTGGCGAAGGACTGCGGCAAGGTCGAGAGCTTTTATGAGGAGCTTTCGCAGGCGGCCAGGGTGTTCGAGGATTACCCCGAATACCTCAAGCTGCTGACGACCCCCAGCATCCCGCTGCCCGAAAAGCAGGACGCCTTGAAACAGGTGTTTGGCGGGAAAGCGCACGATTACGTGCTGAATTTCCTGCTGCTGCTGACCGAAAAGCGCCGTATCGGCCTTATTTCTGAAATCTGCAAAGCATATCAGGATCAGTATTACTTTGAGGAGGGCATCGCCGAGGTCGTCGCGGTCACCGCGTCGCCGATGGATGAAGCGCTCCAGAACAAGCTGCGCGACAAGATGCGCGCCGTGACGAACAAGAAGGTCATCCTCAGGAACGAGGTCGACCCGAAGATCATCGGCGGCATCGTGGTGCGGATCGACAACCGTCAGGTCGATACCTCGGTCAAGACCCGCCTCGCCGAGATCGCGCAGCAGATGAACCATATTATCGCGTAGGAAGCAGGTGATCTTTAGTGGAATTACGCCCCGAAGAAATTAGCAACATTATCAAGCAGCAGATCACCAATTACCAGAGCCAGATCAAGCTGACCAACGTCGGCACGGTCGTATCTGTTGGTGACGGTATCTGTCACATCCATGGGCTGGAAGAGTGCATGGCCAGTGAGCTGCTGGAATTTGATGGTGGGGTATACGGCATGGCGCAGAACCTGGAAGAGGATCTCGTCGGCGCCGTCCTGCTGGGCTCGGATCAGAATATCCGCGAAGGCGATACCGTCAAGCGCACCGGACGCATCGTGTCCGTGCCAGTCGGTGAAGCCCTGCTTGGCCGCGTTGTAGACGCGCTTGGCGCGCCGATCGACGGCAAAGGCCCGGTAAACACCAGCGAGACCCGCCCCATCGAAATGCCTGCGCCCGGCATTATCGAGCGCACACCCGTTAACGTTCCGCTGCAGACCGGTATCAAGGCGATCGACTCCATGATCCCGATCGGCCGCGGCCAGCGTGAGCTGATCATTGGCGACCGCCAGACCGGTAAGACCGCGATCGGGCTGGACACCATCATCAACCAGAAGGGGACAGGCGTGATCTGTATTTATGTCGCGATCGGCCAGAAGCGTTCGACCGTGGCGCAGGTTGCCGAGACCCTGTCGGCCAACGGCGCGATGGATTATACCATCATCGTTTCCGCGACCGCCTCGGAATCCGCCCCGCTGCAATATATCGCGCCCTATTCGGGCTGCACCATCGGCGAGTTCTTCATGCACAAGGGCAAGGACGTGCTGGTCATTTATGACGACCTGTCCAAGCATGCAGTGGCTTACCGCGCCCTCTCGCTGCTGCTCCATCGTCCGCCCGGACGTGAAGCGTACCCCGGCGACGTCTTCTATCTGCATTCCCGTTTGCTCGAACGCGCGGCGAATATCAAGGACGGCGGCAGCCTGACGGCCCTGCCGATCATTGAGACGCAGGCGGGCGACGTTTCGGCGTATATCCCGACCAACGTCATCTCCATCACCGACGGCCAGATCTTCCTGGAAACCGAGCTGTTCAACTCCGGCATCCGTCCGGCGGTTAACCCCGGTATCTCGGTATCCCGCGTCGGCGGCAACGCACAGATCAAGGCGATGAAGAAGGTTTCCGGTACCCTGAAGCTGGCGTACTCCCAGTATCGCGAGCTGCAGGCGTTCTCGCAGTTCGGCTCCGATCTGGACGCTGACACCAAGGCGCGCCTTGCACAGGGCGAACGCATCGTGGAAGTGTTCAAGCAGCCGCAGAACAGCCCGATCCCAGTCGAAAAGCAGGTCGTTATCATCTTTGCTGTTGTCAACAAAATGCTGATCGACGTGCCGGTCGATAAGATCGGCCAATTCCAGGACCGCCTGTTTGAGTATCTGGAAACCAACCACAGCGATATCCTGACCTCGATCCGTGATACCAAGACGATCGATAAAGTCGGCGAATCGCTGCCCAAGGCCATCGAAGCCTTCAAATCCAGCTTCCTCTCCGAGCTGTGATGCACAACTGTTCGGAAGAGAGGAGGTAGGCTATGGCTTCCGGCAACATGAAAGACATCAAGCGCCGCATTAAGAGCGTCCAGTCAACCATGCAGATCACCAAAGCAATGGAGCTGGTCGCTTCCTCCAAACTGCGCCGCGCGAAAGAGCGCGTACAGCAGTCCCGCCCGTATTTCAACGCTATCTATGACGCGATCACCCGCATTTCCGCGAAATCCCGCGAGAATTCGGTCTATGGCCGTCATCCGGTGGTCAAGAACAGCCTGTTCATCGTGATCGCAGGCGACCGCGGGCTTGCAGGCGGCTTCAATTCTAACGTTTTGAAGCTCGCCGGCACCGAGATGGAGGGGAAAAATGTCAAGGTGCTGACGATCGGCAAGAAATCGCAGGAGCATTTTTCAAAGCGCGGCTATTCGTCCATCGGCGATTATCCGGGACTTGCGGAGACCCTGCGGATCGCGGAGACCCATGAGATTGTAGATCAATTCCTCGAAATGTACCGCAAGCAGGAGATCGATGAGATCTTCCTGTGCTATACCGAGTTCGTCTCCCCGCTGACGCAGGAGGCACGCTGCATTCAGCTCCTGCCCTCCGACTTTAAAAAGCCGGAGGCGGAAACTGGCAAAAAGCCTGCCGCCACCGAATATGACCCCTCGCCCGAGGCGGTCTTTGAGGCGATCATCCCGGAGTATCTTTACGGCGTGCTGTACGGCGCGGTCGTGGAGTCCTTCGCTTCGGAGCAGTCGGCGCGGCGTATGGCGATGGAGTCGGCTTCCGACAATGCGGGCGAAATGATCGAAAACCTCAATTTGTCCTACAACCGCGCGCGTCAGGCGGCGATCACCCAGGAAATCACGGAGATCGTTGCAGGCAGCGGGCAGGTAGGCAGTTAAAATCTAGTTAGGAGTTATGCCAATGAGTGAGCAGAACATCGGCACTGTCGTCCAGGTAATCGGACCGGTGCTGGACATTAAATTTCCGGCGGAATCGCTGCCCAAGCTGCTCAACGCGATCACGATCACCGATGAAAAGCAGAACCGCACCGTTACGGCGGAGGTTTCGCAGCACATCGGGCAGGATACCGTCCGCTGCATCGCGATGCAGTCGACTGACGGCCTGATCCGTGGTATGCAGGCAGTAGATACCGGAACGTCGATCAGCGTGCCGGTCGGACGCGAGACCCTCGGCCGCATCTTCAACCTGCTCGGCGAGCCGGTAGACAACAAGCCCGCGCAGAAGACAAAGGAGCGCTGGCCGATCCATCGTCCTGCGCCGTCGTATGAAGATCAGCAGTCCACAACGGAAATGCTGGAAACTGGCATCAAGGTCGTCGACCTGATCGCGCCGTATGCAAAGGGCGGTAAGATCGGCCTGTTCGGCGGTGCCGGCGTCGGCAAGACGGTTATCATCATGGAGCTGATCAACAACATCGCCAAGGAGCACGGCGGTATCTCGGTTTTCACCGGCGTTGGCGAGCGTACCCGTGAAGGTAACGACCTTTACAACGAAATGCAGGAGTCGGGCGTTATCGATAAGACCGTACTGGTCTATGGTCAGATGAACGAGCCGCCCGGAGCTCGTATGCGCGTCGGTCTGTCTGGTCTGACGATGGCGGAATATTTCCGTGATGAAGAAGGGCAGGACGTGCTCCTGTTCATCGACAACATTTTCCGCTTTACACAGGCAGGTTCGGAGGTTTCCGCGCTGCTGGGCCGTATGCCGTCCGCGGTTGGCTATCAGCCGACGCTTGCGACGGAGATGGGCGCGCTTCAGGAGCGTATCACCTCGACCAAGAAGGGGTCTATCACCTCGATTCAAGCGGTTTACGTCCCTGCGGACGACCTGACCGACCCGGCTCCGGCGACGACGTTCGCGCATTTGGATGCGACGACGACGCTGTCCCGTGAAATTGCTTCGATGGGTATTTATCCGGCGGTCGACCCGCTAGATTCGACCTCCCGCATCCTGACCAAGGAGATTGTAGGCGAGGAGCACTATGAAACGGCCCGTGCGGTGCAGTCTATTCTGCAGCGTTACAAAGAGCTTCAGGACATCATTGCCATTCTGGGTATGGATGAGCTTTCCGACGAGGATAAGCTGACCGTTGCCCGTGCGCGTAAGATTCAGAACTTCCTGTCCCAGCCGTTCTCAGTTGCGGAGCAGTTTACCGGTATGCCCGGTAAGTATGTCCCGATCAAGGAAACGATCCGCGGCTTCAAGGAAATCCTGGAGGGCAAGCATGACGACCTGCCCGAATCCGCATTCCTGTTGGTAGGTACGATCGACGAGGCGGTAGAGAAGGCGAAGAAGGGAGCGTAATATGGCTACCTTTCATCTGAAAGTCCTGACTGCGGAACGCAGCTTCTTTGAGGGCGACGTGGAACGGCTGATCGTCCGCACGACCGAGGGCGACGTGGGCATCCTGCCTCGGCATATCAATTATGTCGCAGCGCTCGGCGTAGGCGGCATGACCATCACGGAGGGTGGAAAAAGCCGTCTGGCCGCTGTTTCCGGCGGCTTCGTCGAAGTCTCGCCAGAAGGCACGACGGTGCTTGCACGCACCTGCGAATGGGCTGACGAAATCGACGTCAACCGCGCCCATGCCGCAGAGGAACGCGCAAAGCGTCTGCTGGAAAACAAAGAGGACAAAAAGCAGCAGGAGCTTGCGGAAGCTCGCTTGAAGAAGGCGATCAACCGCATCCGAATCGCACAAAAGTGATCCAAAACGCATGTATCCACCCGGATACATGCGTTTTTTGTCCGCTTCGATCGCTCGGCTTGCTTTGCCAGCCCCTCGCCGGGGAGCCGCCCTACGCGGGCAGCGGCAGGGCTCTGCCCTGCACCCGCGATTTTTTTGTAAAAAAATCGAGTAAAAACTTTAATCCCGCTGCGGCGGGGAAAGTAAACGTCCCTACTTGTTTTCGTGATGGGTTATCGGATCAAATATCCGTGCGAAAAGAAGTGGGAAAACCTATGTCTTGAAATACAAAAGAAAACTCTTTGTAAAAGGCTTTCTTTTGAGAGTATGCCGGATCCGCGGTCAAACACCGATCCTTTTCCGGAAGCCCCTGGCCGCGCGCTTCTGCTTGAATCGCTTGTGCAGCATCGCTTCATACATCAAAAAACCGCCGCAAAAGCGGCGGTTTTCGGGATTTGAAAGGAAATTAGGGGAGGGCTTAGAGGGAATCGTAAAGCACTTCGTACTTCTTTGCGGAGCTCTTCCAGGAGAAATCCTTCTCCATACCGCGCTTAACCATTGCGTCCCAAGCCTTGCGGTTATCATAATAGACCTGTTCAGCGTAGAAGATGCATGCCAGCATTTCATCGGCATTGTAATTCGCAAATGAAAAACCGGTACCGGTCTGTGCAAACTCATTGTAAGGCTCGACGGTATCCTTCAAGCCGCCGGTCTCGCGGACGATCGGGACAGTACCATAACGCAGCGCGATCAGCTGGGTCAGGCCGCAGGGCTCGAACCGGGAGGGCATCAGGACGGCATCCGAAGACGCATAGATCTTATGCGCGCGGTCGTCGTTGAAGTAAATGCTCGACGAGACCTTGTCTTTATGCGACCACTCCAAAGTACGGAACAGGTTTTCATACTTGGCGTCGCCGGTGCCTAACAGCACAAGCTGGATGTGCGATTGGAGCAGCCGCCCAATGACCCATTCCACCAGGTCAAAGCCCTTCTGGTCGGTCAAACGGGTGATCATGCTGATCATCATGACGTTCGGATCGACCGGCAGGCCGAGCTCCTTCTGGAGCGCCATTTTGTTCTTCTGCTTTCCGGCCACAAAATTCTTGATACTGAAATTTTGCGTGATCTTGGAGTCGGTCTCTGGGTTATAAATATCGTAATCAATGCCGTTCACAATGCCCGAAAGGGTATTCCGTTTTGCATAAAGCAGGCCGTCAAGCCCCTCGCCGTAGTAGGGCATCTGGATCTCCCAGGCGTAGGTGTCGGAAACGGTCGTGATTCGGTCGGCGTAAACAAGGCCGCCCTTGAGCATATTCGCGTCCTTCTTGAACTCCATCCGTCCGGTGATAAAGACGTCGTCGGGGAGGTTGGTATACAGCTTCAGCGTATCGATATCCCAAACACCCTGGAATTTCAGGTTGTGGATGGTCATGACTGTGCGGATGTTGTGGAAGAAGGGGTTCGACTTGAACACGGTATGCAGCAGCACCGGCAACACGCCGGTCTGCCAATCGTGGCAATGGATCACGTCCGGATGGAAATTGATCACCGGAAGGATCGCCAGCGCAGCCTTGGAGAAGTAGCAGAACTTTTCGATATCCCAATGGATATCGCCATAGGGCTGGGCGTCGGAGAAATAGTGCTGGTTGTCAATGAAATAATAGGTGATGCCATCCAGCTGGCAGGTCATAATGCCGACGTAAACGTTGCCCAGTTTGCCGAGGTCCATATAAAAATGATGTACATACTGGAACTGGCTGCGATATTTTTCGGGGATGCAGGAATAATCGGGGATCACAACGCGCACGTCGTATTTACTTTTGTCAAGGGACTTTGGCAGGGCGCCCACAACGTCAGCCAGCCCGCCCGTCTTAATAAACGGCACGCACTCCGATGCGACAAATAAAATGTTCTTCAAAACTGGTTCCTCCTCTTTTTCAGGCTTCTTTTTTTCCGCCAGACTGTCTCGATGCAGCCTGTCCGATCTTCTATATACCAGTATATCATAAATCGAAAGAAAATGAAGGGGTTTCAGAAAATTTTATTTTCAAATTTAATTTTTGCAGACCGTCGCATCCAGCGGGTTTCAGCTTCCCGCTCATGACGCGCCGGGCCGGATGTTTCCGAGCAGAAACCTTTTGCCGCAAAGCGGCTGATCGCGACCGAGAAGGGACTACGCGCGGTGTAGCACCTTTTTGATGCTCAACAGGATATCCTGAGCGTTTACGAGGCTGATGAGCAGGAACATCCCCAGCTGGATGGGATACCACATCGGGCCTTCGTACAGCAGAGCCAGCGCGCTCTGCCCGCACAGCAGGAGGAAGGTCCCCGCAAAGCGCGCGACTTTCCAGCGGATCTTAAGATACCGCTGTGAATGGATGGCGCGCGCCAAAAACATTCCGATGTAGCAAAGCAGGGTCGAAAACGCCGCGCCGTTCCCGCCAAACCGTTTAATGAGGACATAATTCAAGATCAGGTTTGCAATCGCGCCGCCGATCGCGGAGGTAAACGAAAAAATCGTTTTTTTGTACAGTGCATACACGCTGTTCGCGAAATTGGAAAGGCAGCAAAATGCAGTCGCAAAAATCAGCAGCGGGATATAACGCCAGCCCTCGAAATAGGAGGGGACGGCAATGATCGCCATACCAACCTGACTGAACAGGACGACGCCAGACGCCATCATAAAGACGATTGCCTGGTAGGCGTTGCCAACCTTGGAAAAGAACTCGACCTGTTCCTCGTAAGTGTTGTTTGTAAAGGTAGAAAGCTGCCACGCTTCGATAAAAATGCCGGAAACCACGGTCAGGATCGTGGGGATCTTATAGGACGCCATGAAGACCGCCGCAGTCTCCTCGCCAGCCAGCCACGAGATGAAAAATTGATCCGAGCTGCTGAAGATCCAAACGCAAATGGTCGTCATGATCAGCGGCGCGGCATAACGGTACATTTGCTTTGCAAGCGCCGGACGATAGGCCGTCGGGCGGAAATAATGATGGAGTATCTCAATGATGCTCAGCGAAATGACCGCCAGACCGTCCGAGCAAACGACGGACAGCACAAAGCCAGGAATGCCGATCTTCCAAACACTCAAAAACAGGATGTTAAACACCACAGTCATGACCGTGCGGAACACGCCGCCCAGTGCATACAGCCGCACATGGCCCAGCGCACGGACAAATTGCGAACATACCGACTGGATTGATGACACCAGCACGTACAGGTAGATCATTACCACATAACTCGGCAAAATCTCCGAGTCTGGCAGGAAATGTTGCAGCATCGGCCCGATTAGCGGAAAGAAGGGGATCAGCGCCAATACGCCGCCCAGGACGGTCAGTATACTGATGCTGAAAACCTCGGAGAGATCGTTTGACCGATCCACGCCATAACGTATCACGGCGTTCGCGATCCCCAGAGACGCGACCGGGATGATAATATTGGACATCAAAATAATGATGTTCGCGACCGCATATTCCGGCTTGGTCAGCGCCGCCGTGTAAAAATGGTTCATTACAAACACAAGCAGTTTGGAACTGAATGTGCCGATGGCGAAGATCATGGTATTCCCAAGTAATTTTTGATATCTGTTCATTTCCGCCTCTTTTCCGATCGATCCGCGCGTTTCAGTCGCGCATAGTGTAGGGAATCAGCCGTCCGTTTGACGATTGCCGCACCCAAGATTCCGAAACATACGCCAAGCGCTGCGCCCAGCAGTACGTCAGTCGGATAATGCACGCCGAGGTAAAGGCGTGTTAACCCGATCAGCGCCGCAAGCAAAAGCGCGGCGATCCCTGCCTTCCGTTGGAAACAGGCCACAGCCCCCGCTGCGCAAAAAGAAGACAGCGTATGCCCGGAAGGGCAGGAATACCCCCCGATCTGCACCAGCGGGATCAGATCCGGATAGGTGAGGAAGGGGCGCGGACGCGCCAACAGCGGCTTTAATATGCCGTTTCCAAGCACAAGCCCCAGCAGCATCGCAGTCAGGATCGCGGCCCCGCATTTGCGCGTCCGCGGACGCAGCAGCAGGATCAGCGCCAGAGTCAGCCAAAGCTCACCGTGATCGCAAATATGCGTAAGGAAGGTCATGACCGGCGTCAGCCAGTCGGTACGCACAAAATCGGCCAACCAATATAAAATTTGAATATCAAGGGCTTGGATCGCTTCCATCCAGTAGTCTCCTTTCAACAGCGCAGGCATTAAGATCTTCAAGGGTGCAGCAGCACCGTTATGGATGCAAGGAACGCGCGGAACGACTCTGCTTCTGCATCTGGTATGCAGATTTTCGGTAAAACGGTTCCAAATCCAACATACGATAACAGATAGAGGTCGTCTGTCTCGATCGTATATTCAAAGTCAGAATAGGGGATCGCTTCACGGCCCTGCGAGACTCCGGCGACGATTTTAACAAGCGCCATTTCGTTGTCCGAAAAGGTCACGCGCAGCGTTGCGCCTTCCGTAAAGGAAAACAGCTTGTCAATCATTTGTCCGGCTGCATATCGGAATGGTACCCTCGTACTTTTGATGTTCAGGAGCCGTGCGACGCTCATCCCGATTGCGGCCGCGCCTACGACCACCAGTACCGGCTCGGTCGGGACCATGGCGCCGGAAAGAAATGCAAAGATCCCCAGTGCCAGACAGAGGGCCGCCCAGATCCGGGCGCGTCTGCGGCGCTTTTCCAGCACTGCATCCGGAGCCTTGGGAAGGCGGCGCAGCTGGTCGGAAATCCTCCACAGACCGGGAAGCTGTTCCCGGGAATATTGCTCGACCCGCAGCTTCAAGGCGCGGGCTACCTGCGCCGTCAATGGCGCGCGGGGAAGCGCGCGCAGCGGTTCCGCTGCGATCTCAAAAATATATGACATCGTCGTCTCCTTCATAATGAAGCCCCACGCTTGGGACAGAAATCCTTATTTTCCATCATACAACATTCCCGCCATTCTTGCAAGCAAAATACGGCAGGGTTTAAAGATTTTTTAAAAAAGGGCTTGACAAGCCGCCCAGAATTTTATAAAATGGTCACATGGAATTTCAAATGTGATGAATGGGTAAAGTAACAGCAGGGAAGTCCTCAGAGAGCCGTCGGATGGTGAAAGACGGCGGCGGAAGGCTGTGAAACTCGCCCGGGAGCAGCCCGCTGAACGCAAAAGCCTGTAGGCGCGGCCGGATATCCCACCGTTACAGGGGAGGCATATTGTTCGATATGCGCTGAGTGGCCGCAGGCATCTGTGGCAAGAAGAGTGGTAACGCGGAGTTTTACACTTCGTCTCTTTGCTGTTAGGGAAGGGACGAAGTTTTTTTTGTCCCGAATTCAATCCATATTTTAGAACGGAGGACTATTCAGAATGGCACGGACAATCAAAATTTTTGACACAACGCTGCGCGACGGCGAACAGTCGCCCGGATGCAGCATGAACCTCAACGAAAAGATCGAGGTCGCGCGTCAGCTCGATGCGATGGGCGTCGATATCATTGAAGCAGGCTTTGCGATCGCGTCGCCGGGCGACGCAGCGGCGATCGCCGCGATCGCGGACACCGTAAAGAATTCGGTCGTCTGCTCGTTGGCGCGCTGCACCGAAAAGGACATTGACGCGGCATGGAACGCGATCCAGCACGCAAACAAAAAGCGGATCCATGTGTTTCTCGCAACCTCGCCGGTGCATATGGAGTATAAGCTGAAGATGAACGAAGAGCAGGTGCTGGAAAGTGTCCGCCACCATGTCGCATATGCGCGGAATTATTGCGACGATATCGAGTTTTCCGCCGAGGACGCGACCCGCTCCGATCCGGATTTCCTCTGTAAAGTCTTTGAGGTTGCCATCGAATCCGGCGCTACTACGCTGAACATCCCCGACACCGTCGGCTATGTGCTGCCGGAAGAATACGCCGAACGCGTCCGCTATATCCGAGAGCACGTGAAAGGCGTGGAAAACGTCACGCTGTCCTGCCACTGCCACGACGACCTTGGCATGGCGGTCGCGAACACCCTCGCAGGCGTTATGGCAGGCATCGGTCAAATCGAATGCACGATCAACGGCATTGGCGAACGCGCAGGCAACGCCTCCATGGAGGAATGCGTCATGGCGATGCATACCCGCCGCGGTTATTTCGATGCGGAAACCAACATCCAGACCAACCAGATATATCGCGCCAGCCGCATGATCCAAACCATTACCGGCGTTCCGGTCGCGCCCACAAAGGCGATCGTCGGCGCAAACGCGTTCGCGCATGAGTCCGGCATCCATCAGCACGGCGTGCTCTCGAACAAGGAGACCTACGAGATCATGACGCCGGAATCGGTCGGCATCCCGCAGAATGCGATCGTATTGGGCAAGCATTCCGGGCGGCACGCCTTTGAAGATCGCCTGCGCGCGCTGGGCTACAGTCTCGATCAGGGTAAGATCGATAAGGCATTTGAAAAGTTCAAACTGCTCGCCGATAAGAAGAAGACAGTCAAGGACCGCGATCTTGAAGCGATCATTGGCGCAGTCCCGGTATCCGGTTCAGAGCGCTACACGCTTGTGAATTTCGTGATCAATTCAGGCAATGCCATCACGTCTACGGCGGTGATCCGGCTCAAGCATGGCGACGATGTTTGCGAGCGCGTCGCGGCCTCGGACGGCCCGATCAATGCAGCCTACCGCGCACTGAACAAGATCGTCGGCAAAGAATTCGTGTTGGAGGATTATTCGCTCAACGCGATCACCGAAGGCGAGGACGCGCAGGGCGAAGCGATCGTAAAGATCTCGTTGGACGGCGGCGAATGGGTGACGGGCCGCGGCGTTTCGACCGACGTGATCGAGGCCTCCATAAAGGCGTATGTAAACGGTATCAATAAATTTTTCAACGAATAAGAGAGGAGATTTTTCAATATGGGAATGACGATGACGCAGAAGATCCTTGCGCATCATGCCGGGGTGGAAAGCGTGACCGCCGGGCAGCTGATCGAGGCAAACGTCGACCTGACCCTCGCGAACGATATTACAGGGCCAGTCGCAATCCGCGAAATGGAAAAGGCAGGCTTCGACCATGTCTTTGATCAGCAAAAAATCGCGCTGGTAATGGATCACTTCGCGCCGAATAAGGATATCAAATCGGCGCAGCAGTGTCTGGAATGCCGCGAGTTTTCCAAAAAGCACGGTATCGTGAACTTTTTTGACGTAGGCGAAATGGGGATCGAGCATGCACTTTTGCCCGAAAAAGGGCTGACCGCCCCCGGCGAGCTGATCATTGGAGCAGATTCGCATACCTGCACTTACGGTGCGCTGGGCGCATTCTCTACCGGCGTAGGTTCTACCGACCTTGCCGCCGGTATGGCGACCGGCAAAGCTTGGTTCAAGGTCCCGTCTGCGATCCAGTTCGTCCTGAAGGGCAGGAAAGCTCCATGGATCTCGGGCAAGGATGTAATTTTACATATCATTGGCAAGATCGGCGTTGACGGCGCGCTCTACCAGTCGATGGAATTCACCGGGGAGGGCGTGCAGTCGCTGTCTATGGACGACCGCTTTACGATCTGCAATATGGCGATCGAGGCTGGCGCGAAAAACGGTATTTTCCCGGTCGATCAGACGACACGCAACTATATCGAGGGACGCGTTGACCGTAAAGTCATTGAGTTTACAGCTGATGAAGACGCGGAATATACCCGCGTAATCGAAGTCGATCTCTCAGCGCTGCGCCCGACCGTCGCTTGCCCGCACCTGCCGGAGAATACAAAAACGACTGATGAACTCGATCGAATCGAGATCCAGCAGTGTGTAATCGGATCCTGCACGAATGGGCGGATCGAAGACATGCGGATCGCGGCGGATATCCTGCGCGGGAAGCACGTTGCGGAAGGCGTGCGTACGATCGTTATTCCGGCGACACAGGCGGTTTATCTCCAGTGTATTGAGGAAGGGCTTGCAAAAGTATTCATTCAGGCGGGCGCGATCGTCTCCACGCCGACCTGTGGCCCGTGCCTCGGCGGCCATATGGGCGTATTGGCGCAGGGGGAACGTTCCGTTTCCACCACGAACCGCAATTTTGTTGGCCGGATGGGACATATTACCTCGGAAATATATCTTGCCAGCCCGGCAGTCGCTGCAGCTTCCGCAGTAAAGGGCTATATCTGCTCGCCGGAAGATCTTTAAGGGAGGATTGGACATGGTTGTAAAAGGTACTGTTTTTAAATATGGTGACAACGTAGATACCGACGTCATTATCCCGGCGCGTTATCTGAACATCGCCGACGCAAAGGAGCTTTCCACGCACGCTATGGAGGATATCGACGCCGAGTTCGTCAAAAAGGTCCAGCCCGGCGATATCATTGTTGCAACACGGAATTTTGGCTGCGGCTCCTCGCGCGAACATGCGCCGCTGGTGCTGCGCGAAAATCAAGTTTCCTGCGTGATCGCGACCTCGTTCGCACGCATTTTTTACCGCAACGCCATCAATATCGGTCTCCCAATCCTTGAGTGCGAAGAGGCTGCAAACGCGATCGAAGCAGGGGATACCGTCTCGATCGATTTCGATACCGGTGTGATCTCTAATGAAACGAAGGGCGAAAGCTATCAGGCGGCAGCATTTCCGCCTTTCATCCAGAATATTATCAAGGCGGGCGGTCTGCTGAAGTCGCTACGCGAGAGGGGAGAGTAAGCGATGCGTTATCATATCGCAGCGATTAAAGGCGACGGAATCGGCCCGGAAATCGTCACGGAAGCAATGCTGACGCTGGAAAAGGTCGGCGCGAAATTCGGCCACGAATTTGTATTCCAGGAAGTGCTGGCAGGGGGCTGCTCCATCGATGCGAACGGAATCCCGCTGACGCAGGAGACCATCGACATCTGTAAAGCAGCGGACTCTGTGCTGCTGGGCGCCGTCGGAGGCCCCAAATGGGATCATGTAGAATCCGCAAAACGTCCGGAAAAGGCGCTGCTCGGCCTGCGCGAAAGCCTTGGGCTGTTCGCGAATATCCGTCCTGCCATGATGTACAAAGCGCTTGCCGGAGCCTGTCCGATTAAGCCGGAGATCATTGGCGATGGTTTTGACATCGTGGTATGCCGAGAACTGACCGGCGATGTTTACTTTGGCAAGCATTACCGTAAAGAAAGCGACTGCGGCTGGGGCGAAATGGGCTGCGACGATATGAATTATTCGGTTTATGAAGTGGAACGTATTGCACGCCGTGCGTTTGAAATGGCACGCGTCCGGTCGAAAAAGGTTACAAGCGTCGATAAATCGAACGTATTGGAGACCTCACGGCTGTGGCGGGAAACCGTAACACGCGTAGCGGAGGAGTACCCGGATGTGGAACTTCACCACATGTATGTCGACAATGCAGCGATGCAGCTTGTCCGCAATCCGGGGCAGTTCGACGTGATCGTGACCGGTAACCTGTTCGGCGATATCCTTTCCGACGAGGCTTCCATGATCACAGGATCGATCGGCATGCTGCCGTCGGCCTCCATCGGGGAGACCGGTCGCGGGATGTATGAGCCGATCCATGGGTCGGCTCCCGATATCGCCGGAAGGGGGATCGCAAACCCGATCGCAACGATCCTTTCCTGTGCAATGATGCTGCGGTATTCTTTCGGGCTTTCCGCAGAAGCGGACGCGATCGAAGCTGCGGTTGAAAAGACGCTGAATGAAGGGCATCGTACCGCAGATATCGCGTATGGCGGTGAAAAAACGCTTTCAACCAGCGAAATGGGCGCGAAAATCCGCGAAAACCTTTAAATAGCATATATGTTTTAATAACAAGGGTTCATTGGGATCATTTATCCCAGTGAACCCTTAAAACGTGCCGCCACCAGAGTATTGTTATAATTTCCTTTGCGGAAGTTTGTACCCAACGCCGTTGTCCGTTTACATATGCGCACCGATTTCTCCAGCAGCGCCAGGACCCAGTCCAGTTTATCCACAAGACGGTTCTTCCGCTTGCGGGGATGCAGGCGGTAAACGTTTTCTTACATTTGTTCTCGAAAAAGTCGCAGTCCAGCTGTGCGCCGCAGTTCTGCTACAGGCAATGCCGACAGAAGGGGACGCAGTCAAAGCAAGATCTGCACAGCTGGAAAAAGGATATACATAATTATACAAAATAAAGATTTTGTATAATTAAGGGGAGGGGTTTTCAGAAAATGCTTTAAAGCCCGGCTTAAAAACCGGGCTTTGAGACTTGTTTTATGCCTGCTTCGCATCGTGCGAATGCCCGACGATGATTTGCTTGGATTTGATAAATACCGACAGCTTTTTGTACGCAAGCAATGTGATCACCGTAATAATAATGCCTTTCACAAGATTGAACGGCAGCACGCCGAGCAGCAAATATCCCCACATGCTGCCGATATGCGGATTGACCTGCGCGCAAAGGTCAAGGATCGTTTCGATCGGCCAACCCATTGCAACGGTATAATACGGAATGATCAAAAAGTTATTCGTCAGCATTCCCATTAGAGCCATGCCAACAGTTCCAGCCAAGCAGCCAACGACCGCCAGTTTGCGGGTCTTATGCAGTTTGTATATGCTTACCGCAATCACAATCAGCGTCGTCATCATAAAGAAATCCGCCAGTTCGCCCGAACCGCCAGTCGCTGATTTCGTCAAGTGGATCACGTCTTTGATCAGGATCATGCAAATCGCTGGACGGATCCCAAAAATAAACGCGCCGATCAGCACCGCAACGCCGCTTAGATCGACCTGCAAAAATGGCGGCATAAACGGAAGCGGAAACTCAAAATACATGAGTACCGACGCGATCGCCGCAAAAATCGCGGTATATGTGATTTTGCTGGTTTTCGTCATAATAACACCTTTCTGCATCCCAGTGCGGCATCCGGCCAGAAAAATGCCGCTGAAATCAAACTTTCAACGGCGCAAACGAATCACGATACGCAAGGATGCGTTGTCGTGATATTTGTTTCTTCCATCCGGACTTTAACCGTCGGTTGGGAATCGAACCCATCAGCTTTCGCTCGCAGACTTGTCGGCTTATAGGGGCCGCTTTACTGCCGGTGGAGAATTTCGCTCCGCCCTGAAACATCGTATTCTTTTTATCGACGACCCGGACGCAACTCGCCGCTCGTCCTCCTTATTATATAGCAGTTCCTCAAAGTTGTAAAGTAAAATTTTATTTGCGTCATCCTTTACGCAAAAATAACGGCCACAGCAACTGGCAAGTCGAAAGTTTTACCCACTATTCGGCGATGGTATACAGCTGTCAATGGGAATCCTTTACAGCTGCGCCAACGCCTGCTCCAACGTTTCTCGATCGACAGCGGCGTTGATGTATTCCAACAAGGCGTTTGCCGTCATATGCTCCGGCAGCTCCAACGCATTCAGCAATTTTCGTCGTTGCTCCGCACTTCCCGGCCCGCCAGATAAACCATAAGCAACCATATCGGCCTTTGCGATCCAGTTTCTGTGGAAACCATCCGATCCGTTTTCTCCTTCCAGAACGGTCGCGCCCGCATCAAGCAAGGCTTTCCGGATCACTTCCGGCCGCATCCCTTCTACGCCGAGCTTGCCCTCTTTTGAACCATGGCGTTTGCGGGATTCCTTGCCTGCTATATCGGGTACATAAGCCTGGCGAAGCTGTTCTTTCGGGAGCGCGCCCTTCAAATAATTACGGATCACAAAGCCTGCGCCGTCACTGTCGGTCAAAATAATGATTCCACGCACTTCTGCGATCCGGCGGATCAGCCGCAAACGGTCGGCATCGTTAAAAATGCGGAATCCGCCCGTTTCCAATACGACTGTATCCACAAGCTGTTTCAGCGTATTCACGTCGTATCGCCCTTCGACCAGGATCGCCTCGCGGATCTTCAGCCGTTCTCTCATACTGCTTACCTCCCCGCCATGCTCAGCAGCGCCAGTTCCAGCAGTTTCTGCTTGTCGGCAGCGCTGCTTTTCAGCAGCACATCCGTTTCCCCACAGACCTGCGCGGCCTTTCGCAGCCATTGCAGCGTTGTTTTTCGGGATGCATTGACGATCTGTCGCGCATAGTAGCTGGAATGCGTCCCCAGCAGCTCAAACAGAGACGCTTCCCCACCGCGCGCTTCTTCATTCAGCTTGGCGGCATACAGCCGCTGGATATGCCGCGCGATCGTGGTAAATATAGCGACTTCGTTGTTTTTCTGTGCGATCAAATCGCCTGTTAAGGCAACGGCTTTATCAAATTTCTGGGCGGAAATCGCGTCTGTCAGGTCAAAAACGACCGCATCCAGCACCCGCGTGCAGACGGAATCGATATGGTATGCGCCGATCTTCTCAACGGTTGCGAACGCCGCCGCTTTTTCGGTCTCACCAATCAAATTCGTCATTGAATTCCCGCAGATAAACAACATGTACGAGCAGGTGCTGTCGTCGATCGTCTTACCGAGCGCACGGAACCGGCGGCGTAGCCAGGAGATCAGCTCGCGCTCTTCCATGTGGGCAAATTCTGCAATACATGCCGCTTTTTCCAACCGCTTATGCAGTTTGGTGCGTTTGTCCGGTTTGTATTCCAGCACGTCGTAATAAAACGTCAAACAAACGTATTCTGGCAGGTCGTCCAGGATCGTTTCTACAACCTTCTGATAGGCTACCGGGGCTTTGTAAAGGTCAAAATCTGTCACCACGATCAGCTTACGTTCCGCCATCGCGGGATAGCTTTCAATGGCGTCGTTCAGCGCTTCCGGCGTCAGGCTTTTCCCTTCCAGCTCCACCAGATTGAATTCCCGAAAGGTTTCGTCAACGACCTTCTGTTTCAATTCATTCAGGTAGTATTCCTTCAAATAGGATTCTTCGCCGGCAATCAGATAAAGCCGTTCAAAATCGCCGGTTTTCAGCGCATTTTTGAGCTTTGCAGCCCCGTTTGGCTTCTTTTCCTTTGCCTTTACCGCCATTCGACGTTTCCTCCTTTCCCCTCCTGCAAAACGATCTCGCCTTCCAGTTTCGTGTTATGGCAAGGCCTGCGCAACAGCTTTTCGTTGTCAATGTAACCACATTCGAGCACCAGCTCCTGCGGCTCGATCGCTTCAAACGCAGCGCGGAGCAAGTCGGCGTCTTCAATACTGTTTTCAGAAAGCAGTAAAATATCCGCCTTTACAGAAACGGTTTCCAAAAACTCCGACAACATTTTTTGCGTCAGGCTATGGATCGTTAAAATAGTTTGATCGCCTAACTTTATCTCAGCGACCAGCTTCCGTCCGACATCATCCCAAAGCGAGATCCCTGTCGGAAGCTCCGTTCCAAGCCCGATCGTATATGGTACTCCGTTTTTCTCGGCCGCGTCCAGCAATTCCGCATAAAGCTCCTTCTGCCAGTTTTCCGGGATCTCCGGAAAAACCAGCGAAGCGACCTGCCCGGTCTCAAGCAAAGCGGGCGCATAACGCGCATGCGCCTGATCGACTGCGGTCAAAATCAGCGTGTCGATCCGTTCCCGACCATTCCAATTTAAGTATTCCACAACGGCCTGCGCGGAATCATGCCCTTTATCCCCGCCGCAATCGATCACAGTCAAATTCCCATCCCCGGCGGCATAGATCAGCGTCTGCCCCGCCCCGCACGGCAGGATCGTCAGGCTGGCGTTCTCTCGTGTAAACTGTACCGCAAAAAAGCTGCATACGGCCAATGTAATGCAAAGCGACGGCAGGATCCGAAAAACCCAGTTTTTCTTTGGCAACACCAAAAGCAGGATCCCAACGTACAGGATCGAAATCGCGACTTTGCCGAGCGCATTCTCCCACAAAAGGATGCCGAGCGGCAAGCCCGCGACCCAGTCGCTGGCCCATAAAACATAGGATAACAGCGTGTTTTCCGCTGCGATCAACCATGCCGGGACCGATGGTAAGAAAACCGCCCATAAAACGAACGGTATCCCCAGCATGAATAGAAGGCTGATCGCCGCCAGCGTCATCAGGTTTGCCAACGGCGCAAGGATGGTGATATATCCGAAAAGCTCCAGCAAAAATGGCGTTGTAAAGACCATCGAACACAGCGAACAGGAAATTGCAGATGCGACCGCCCAGAGCGGTTTCTGAAACAGCCATTTCCATCCCTTAAACGGCTGCATCAGCTGAGCCTGAAGTTCTTTGGAGAACATCAAAAGCCCCAATGTTGCGCCAAAGGAAAGCTGTAGGCTTGCGCTGGCGATCGCAAACGGATTGAGTACGAGTAGCAGGTCCAGCGCGATCGCCAGCGAATTAGCCGGTTCCGATTCCTGACAGCGCAGGAAGGACACCGCCACCACAATATACATGATCGCGGCGCGAATGACCGACGGGCTTGCTCCTGCCATCGGGACAAAGCACAGGACTGCGAAAATCGACAGGAACGACCCAACCTTCCGGCTAAAGACAGTACACAAAAACATGGCCAGAAAGCCGACGTGCATCCCGGAAACCGCCACCATATGACTCAGTCCAGCTCTGCGAAGGTTCTGGGAATCGGTCGATCCGACGCCGGAACGATCGCCAAACAAGATCGCGTTCAGCAGCCCCGCCTGCTGCTCCGGCAGGTATGTATACACGGCCGTTTTCATCCGCTGCGTCAGACGCAACGGATAGGACCACCAGACCGGCTTGCCCCGTTCCAAATGCAGGGGCGCATCCTCCTCGCAGCGCGCAAAGACAAAATAACCGTTCGCTGCGTAATAAGGCTGCCGTTCAAAGCCGTCCCGTACGTCTGGCAGATAGAATTGCATGCGCGTTTCGATCGTATCCCCGGGTTCATACGGAGTCTCGGTCAGAGGAAGGTAGCAAAGCGTTTTGAACGCCCGGATGTTCAAATCCCTCGAAGCGTCTTTCCCAACGGCGGTGATGCGGAGACTTACCCGCTGGTTTTCCTCGTATACGTCGGCATAATCCAAAACGACTGCGCGCACCTCGTACAGTTCCACCCCGGCGAGCAGCTCGACCGGTTTCGAGACCACCCGCTGGTAGCCGGTCACATACAGGCAGGAAAGCGCCGCCAATACGATCCATGGCAACGGTTTTCGCAGCCGATGGTTTAAGGCGCTGAGCGCGACCGCGCCTCCAATGACCGCGATCCAAACGGCGGGCCATATCCGATCCAGCAGCCCGGTCTGCGTACCAAGCGCGGAAGCCAGCGCAAGGCAGACCGCCGCCGCGATCATGGGGCGTTTCACGGATCTCCCCTCCTTCGTTACCTCTTTCGACCAACCGAAAACCGGGAGCAATGCAGGCGCATCGCTCCCAGTCCAATAAGCCAGAACCGATCAACCGGGAGGCCAGGTCATATCGCGCCCTGCCAACACATGGAAGTGCAGATGGAAAACGCTTTGTCCGGCCTGCTCCCCGCAGTTCGATACAACGCGGTAGCTTTCCAGCCCCAGCTCGCGCGCGATCTTCGCGATCGCCGCAAAGCAATGTCCGACGATGGCGCTGTTGTTGTCCGTGACCTCCGCCGCGCTCGCGATGTGCTCCTTGGGGATCACAAGGAAGTGGGTCGGGGCCTGCGGGTCAAGGTCATAAAACGCATAGCAAAGGTCGTCTTCGAAGACCTTCTTGGAGGGGATCTCCCCGGACAGGATCTTGCAGAAAATACAGTCTTTCATCACGGTTTCTCCTTTTACGGATCAGCCAAGCTGCTCCGCTACGATATTGTTGACCGCTTCCAACGCCGTTTCGAGCTTGGAAATATCCTTGCCGCCAGCCGTTGCGCTGTCCGGCCGTCCGCCGCCGCCGCCGCCGCAGAGCTTGGCAACTTCCTTCACGATCTTGCCCGCGTTCGCGCCCAGTTTGACCGCTTCCGCGCCACAGACGCACAGGAAATTGATCTTGCTGCCGCTGACCGACGCCAGAACCGCTACCATCTTCGGCGCGCGCGCCTTGACCTCGTCGCCCATCACGCGCAGCGCGTCCATATCGGTATCTTCCAGTTTGGTCGCGACCACGTTTACGCCCTTTACGTCCTTGGTGACGTTGAACAGTTCGACCAGCTGCATCTTCGCAATGCGGGCGGAAAGCTGCTCCATGTGCTTGTTCATCTGCTGCATATCGCCCATCACCTGTCCGACGCGCGAAAGCAGATCCTGTGGGTTGGTCTTGAGCGCCGCCGCCGTCTGGCTGATCAGCCGCTGGCCATCCGTGAGGAACTTCAGCAGGCCCTTGCCTACGACGGCCTCGATCCGGCGCACGCCTGCCGCGACCGAGCTTTCGCTTACGATCTTAAAGACGCCCGCCTTTGCGGTGTTGTCCAAATGGGTGCCGCCGCAAAGCTCGATCGAGAAATCGCCGGCCTGCACGACCCGCACGACCGAACCGTATTTCTCGCCGAACAGCGCCATAGCGCCGCGCTTTTTCGCCTCGTCAATGGGCATTTCCTCGGTAATGACCGACAGGCCCTTCAAGATCTCCTCGTTTACGATCGCTTCAATCTGCTCGAGCTCGCCCGGCTTCACCGCCTCAAAGTGGGTGAAGTCAAAACGGACATGATCGGCGTCGGTATAGGAACCCGCCTGCTCGACATGCGAGCCAAGCACCTGCCGCAACGCCTGCTGAAGCAGATGGGTCGCCGTATGCGAACGCGCGATCGCCTGACGGCGTTCCAGATCGATCGCCGCCGTTACGATATCGTCCACCGCAAGTACGCCGGCCTCGACCGAACCAATATGCATGAATTTTCCGTCTTTTGTGCGCTGAACGTCTTCGATCCGCACTACTGCGCCCTTGGCTGAGGCCAACGTGCCATGGTCGGGTACCTGGCCGCCCATTTCCGCATAAAACGGCGTATGATCAAGTACGACCGTTACCTTGTCGCCTTCGGTAGCGGAGCCGGAAACCTCGCCGTTTGCCACGATGGCAAGCACGGTCGCCTCTTCCTCAAAGACGGTATAACCGTCAAATTGAGTCTTGATCGACTTATCAAGGCCAAGGTCTTCACTCGCCCAGCCCAGATCGCCCATGCGTTTGCGGTCTTCGCGGGCGCGGACGCGCTGTTCGTTCATCAGACGGTCAAACTCTTCGCGGTCGGTGTTCAGTCCGTTTTCTTCAAGGATCTCGAGCGTCAGATCGATCGGGAACCCGAACGTATCGTACAGCTTGAAAGCGTCCGCAGCAGGCAGTTCGCCGCCGCCCTGCGCCTTGACTTCTGCGATCTTATCATTCAGGATGGACAGGCCGCTGTCGATCGTCGCGTCAAACCGCGTCTCCTCCATCTGGATCACCTTGCGGATGTAATCCTGTTTTTGCACCAGCTCGGGGTATGCGTCGCCGCTTTCCCGGATCACTGTCCCACAAACGTCCACCAGGAACGGCTTGTTGATGCCAAGCAGCTTGCCATGACGCGCGGCGCGGCGCAGCAGGCGGCGGAGCACATAGCCTCTCCCCTCGTTGGACGGGATCACGCCGTCGCAGATCATCATGGTCGTCGAACGGATGTGGTCGGTGATCACGCGAAGGGATACGTCGCTATCATGATTTTGATGGTAGGTGACGCCGGCGATCTCTTCGATGTGTTTCATGATATTGCGGACGGTATCGACCTCAAACAGGGAATCCACGTCCTGCACGACGACCGCGAGACGTTCCAGCCCCATGCCGGTGTCGATGTTCTTCTGCTTCAGCTCGGTATAATTGCCCTTGCCATCGTTGTCAAACTGGGAGAAAACGTTGTTCCAGACCTCCATATAACGGTCGCAGTCGCAGCCGACCGTACAGCCAGACTTGCCGCAGCCGTATTTTTCTCCGCGATCGTAGTAGATCTCCGAGCAGGGGCCGCAAGGGCCGGAGCCGTGCTCCCAGAAGTTGTCTGCCTTCCCGAAGCGGAAAATCCGCTCCGAGGGGATACCCATAACGTTGTGCCAGATCTCAAACGCTTCCTCATCATCCTCATAGATGGACGGATACAGCCGGTCGGGATCCAGCCCGACGACATCCGTCAGGAATTCCCAGCTCCATTCGATCGCTTCGCGCTTGAAATAGTCGCCAAATGAGAAATTGCCAAGCATTTCAAAAAAGGTGCCATGGCGGGCGGTCTTGCCGACATTGTCGATATCGCCCGTGCGGATGCACTTCTGACAGGTCGTTACGCGGTGACGCGGCGGCTCCTGTTCGCCCGTGAAATACGGCTTCATCGGCGCCATGCCCGAGTTGATAAGAAGCAATGACGCGTCATTTTGCGGGATCAGCGAAAAGCTGGGCAGCCGAAGATGGTCCTTGCTCTCAAAATAAGCGAGATAGGCCTCTCGCAGCTCATTGAGTCCTCTGTACTGCATATTGGGTTCAATCCTCCAAATTAAAATCTTTCAAATAAAACGCCCGCCCCAGAAGAACGGTTTCGGGGCGGGAGAAATTTCCTTAGCCGCTGCATGGGCTCGCTTTTATTATTTTACCATAAGAACCGGCGTTGTCAAGATTTTTTGGCTACAATTTGGGCGGAGTTCATCCCCATATCCCAAAACCAGTTCAGGAAAACGGACGCGCCAAGAGACATTGCGATCAGGATCGCAAGATCGACCCATACGTTTGACGTGGCGTAAACGATATAAGTAGCTTCCAGAAAATAATACGCGAAAAAGGAATGCGTCAGCCACATGTTGGTGCTGTGCTTCCCCAAAAGGCCGAAAAAGCGCTTGAGCGGCCGGAGCCTGTCCAAAATCACCGACAGCATGGGCACGATCAGGATACAGTACAGGATATCCATGCTCCCGGCGGAAATGAAGGTCCGATACCAATACAGGACAGCCGTTCCCAAGCAGCATAACAGGAGCGAAAGGGGCGTTTCACAGAGCAAGACCTTGAGCCTGCGCATCAAATCATATTTCGCCGACACGATACCGGCAAAGAAGGTGCTTGCCATGCCCGTGATCATTAAAAAACGGCTGTAGTACACGTTCGCGGCCAGCGGCGCGAACGCCTCGACGCGGGCTACTGACGGAAAGAATCCGCTGATCAAAATATCGATCCCGAAAACAAGGAACAGGTCCACCCAAAGGTTTTGGCACCGTTGAATGGCGCAGCAAAACAGATAGCCCATCGGGATCGCGCACAGATAGCTTCCGAAAAACCACCATTCCCCATTCAGCGAGCTTGACCAGCCGGTGAGGTTGGAAACGATCGTTGTGATCAACGATTCAGCGTCGTTTATCACAAACCACGAGCATAACGGGTTAATCCCCTCGCCGCTTCGCGAAAAAAGCAGGTATCCCGCCGGAATGAAGATCGCGAAAACCTTCCAATATGCCTTATAAAGCGTAAACACGGAATCCGCAACGCGCAGTTCCCTCCTGCGCCAGCGTATAAAAAGGCCGTATCCGCCCAGGAAAAAATAAAGGGAAACGCAAAAGTTTGCCGCTAACGCAAAGCGCTCAATACCCCCCCCGGCTTGGGCAGGGCTAGTAAAGGCTTGAATCCCTCAAATCCGACCGGGAACCGATCCGGAAACGCCGCAAGGTGATGAAACAACATCAGCACCAGCGCGATGCCCTTGACCGCCTTTGTGTCGTCTCTTGTGAATCCTTGCTGCCGCACAGCGCAGGAATCCTCCGTCTGCTTTGGCAATGCCGCTGCCTGCGCCACTTAAATCATCCCCTTTTCATGCCGCAGGATCGCGAAGGGTTTGACCGGGAACGGGAAATCCAAATGGAACCGCATTTCCGGATGATGTATCACGTCCAAAATCGTGCCTTCATCGTCCGCGACCTGTTGCGCGGTAAAACGGTAGGGCTGTTCCCCCGGCTGCATCAGCTCAAGGGGATCACCCGGGTAAAAGCGGTTTTTCAGACGAAAAACCGCATGCCCGTTCCCATCCGCCTCGTCAAGCAGGCCAATGACTTCCCAGTCGCGGATATACTGACTGTCCTCATAATATTGGCCGTTTTCCTCTCCGCCGAAATAAAAACCGGTGTAATAGTTTCGATGGCTGACCTTTCCAACCTCTTCCAGAACATCCTTCGGCAGGACGATCGAAGACGTAAACAGCGCGTCCACCGCGCGGCGGTAGGCGCCGGTCACGCTGGCGGCGTAATACGCCGTTTTGTTTCGGCCCTCAATTTTGAAGGAGTCCACCCCCGCCGCGATCAGCTCTGGGATATGTTCGATCATGCACAGGTCTTTCGAGTTGTAAAGGTATGTCCCTTTATCGTCCTCCACGACCGGGAAGTATTCCCCGGGACGTTTTTCTTCCACCAGCTGGTACTTCCAGCGGCAGGGCTGCGCGCAGGCACCGTGGTTGGCGTCCCGCCCGGTCAGATACTGCGAGATCAGGCAGCGCCCGGAATAGGAAATGCACATCGCGCCGTGTACAAACGCTTCGATTTCAAGCGTTTGCGGCGTTTTCGCTCGAATCTCCGCGATCTCGTCCAAATTAAGCTCCCGCGCAAGCACGATGCGCTCGGCCCCCTGCTCCGCCCAATAGTTCGCAGCGGCATAGTTCAAAATGCTGGTCTGCGTGCTGATATGCACCGAGATCCGGGGGGCATGCCGCTTTGCAAGCGCCAGCACGCCGACGTCCGCAACGATCAGCGCATCCGCCTTCGCCTCCTCCTGCAAGAAGCCGAGATAAAATGGCAGCGTTTCCAGATCCCGGTTGGATGGTATGATATTCACGGCAACATAGCACTTGACCCCGCGCGCGTGGGCATATGCGACGGCCTCCCGCAGTTCTTCCATATGGAAGTTCCCCGCAGCGGCGCGCATCCCGAAGGAACTGCCCGCCAGATAGACCGCGTCCGCGCCATAGGCGATCGCATATTTCAGCTTTTCAAAATCGCCCGCAGGCGCAAGGATCTCCGGTTTCGTTGACTTCATCATTCTTCCTCCGAAGCAGGCTGCGACGCGGCTTCGCGCGCTTTCTGGATGTTCTGCTGGTGCTCCTCGTAGCTGTGCGCAAACAGGTGCGTACCGTCCGGCATCGCTACATAATAATAGTAGTCGTGCTGCTCCGGATGGGTCGCGGCGTACAGCGCGGTATAGCCCGGATTACAGATCGGCCCAGGCGGGAGCCCCTGCACCTTATAGGTGTTGTACGGACTGTCGACTTCCTTGTCTGCGTCGGTCAGGACTTCCTTATGCTCGCCGAGCGCGTATAACAGGGTCGCGTCGATCTCCAGACGCGGGAAGTCCGGATTGCCCAAACGGTTGTAAATTACCCCCGCAATGCGCGCAAATTCATCGTCCGCCTTCGCCTCGCGCTCCAGCAGGGACGCGATCGTCACGATCTCATGCTGGGTGCGCCCAAGCGCTTCCGCGCCCTCCTGAATCGGCTCGTCATACTTCGATTTGAAGTTGTTCAGCATTTTATTGAGCGTCATTTTGGCGTTGTTTGCGTTGAATTTGTACGTGTCCGGGAACAGATAGCCTTCCAGCCAGCCGTCCGACGCAGGCAGACGGTCCTCCAAATAATCATGCTTATAGTTATAGTCGTTCAGGTATTCGTTGATGTCCGCCTCCGCGCAGACGCCCCTCTCGATCAGGCGTTCCTTGATTTGGGCGTTGGTGTAGCCCTCGGGGATGCTGACCTCGATCTCGACGGTCGAAGTCTCCCGCCGCTGAAGGACGCGGATGATCTGCTGATAGTCATACGTCGGATTCAGCGTGTAGGTTCCCGTGTGGATCGTCGTATTATCGTTCGTAAATCGGATGAACAGTTGAAACAGCGGGCTGTAATTGATGATGCCGTATGCTTCAAGTTCGTCGGCAAGATCGCCCAGCAGCGTGTCGCTTTCCACCGTAAAGGTACGCTCCACATCTTCTTTGACCAGTGCAAACACATCGTTTGCCGAAAAAATGGCAACCGTAGACAGCAGCAGCGAAATGCCAATGATCACCAGCACATACAGGATCGCTCCCAGGCAGCCCATCCCGCGCCGTTTCTTTTTGCGTTTGCGCCGTTTTCGGGGCGCGGGCTCGTCCTCGTATTCGTAATCATAGTCATAATCCGGGTATTCCGGATAATCCTGATAATCTTGTTCCATAAAATCACCTCAAAACAGGCCGGAAGCGGATCCCGGTCGCTCAGCAACAATATCAAATCACCTGGAAGACCGCCTTCGCCGCGAACGCCATTGCAAACACCAGAAACCCAGGGTTCAGCGCCATTGCCATGACCGTTTGCAGGACGGGAAGCTTCCGCCGCTGAAAATGCGGCATGTCCTCGTCCTCGAACAGATCCTCCGCAGTGCGGAAAGTCAGGTATAAAAAAAGCAGCAGCAGGATCACGGAGGTGAACGAAAAATACTCCCAGATGCCGAATGCGGCATAGGTATCCGTGAGCCAGAGTATCGCCAGATACAGCAGGTTATTGCTCAAATGGGCAATAAACGCAGGCCAAACCGACTGGCATTCATAGGTCAGGTAGCCATACACGCACCCCATCAGCAGCGGGCCGACGAAATCGCCGAGGTCGCCGTGCAGCATAGCGTAAACCACGGCGGTAAACAGGATCGCAGCCCACGTCCCCGCCGCCTTTTCATAGATTGGCTGGATCACGCCATGCAGGAAGATCTCTTCCAGCAGCGCGGGGACGACCGCGACCCCAAGTATCGTCATGCCCGCCGATTGCTGGAGGCTTTCTGCAGTGACAATCGAGACGGTCAGCTCAATGCCAACCAGATCGGAAGCCGACACATAAAGCGTATTCAGCAGCACGGCCAACAGAGAGACCGCGATCCCGCTGTGTATGGCGAACCAGACCTTTTTGAGCCGGAATCCCGGAAAACCGAGCCGCAAACCGGTCAGATAACCGCCATGCCGCAGCACCGCCGCCAAGAATGCCGCTGGGACAAAAAACGCAAGCACGGTGGAAAGCAGCATCCCCGTCAGAGGCTGGCGGTAGAGCGCATCCTGGATCGCGCCCGCTGCATACAGCAAGCCGAAACAGGCAAACAGCGCAAACCCGGCGTAAGCTGCCGATCGGTTCTTATTTCGCAATATGTACCCGCCTTTCTGTCACTACAATGCCGCAGGCGCGGTCATGCGGTCCGGCAGGGAGCCGATCCGTCAAACAGCGTTCCGGGCAAAGCACGACGGCCTCCGCCGGCGTCTGGGCGAGAAAGCGGTCGTAATAGCCGCCGCCATAACCCAGGCGTCGCCCGGAAAGATCGGCCGCGAGACAGGGCGCGATGCACAGCTCGATCTCTTCCGGAGGGATTGCCGGGGCGCTTGCCGAAGGCTCCGGGATGCCGAAGCGCCCCGGCGAAAGCTCGGAAAGCGCGCCGATCGCGCGCGCCTCCATCACACCGCGCACAGCGGTGCAAAGCGGCACGCAGACCCGTTTGCCCGCACAAAGGGCGTCTTCCAGCAGCTGCAGCGTGCCGACCTCCTCCTCGGTTGAACAATAAACGAACAGCGTCTGTGCCTGGCGATAAACATCCAGCGCGGTAAGCTGGCGAAAAACGCCGTCTTCGACCATGCGCCGCTCCTCCGGCGTCATAGCGTGCCGCAGGCGAAGCATCCGCTCCCGCAGAGCGGATTTAGCCGATCGCATGGCAGACCTCACGGGCGACCTTTTCCGCCGCCGCGCCGCCGCATACTGCCGCACACAAAGCTACTGCAAAGTCCATCGCCGCGCCCGCCGCGCGGCCCGTGATGATCT
Source organism: uncultured Eubacteriales bacterium (assembly GCA_910586105.1). Lineage (GTDB taxonomy): Bacteria > Bacillota > Clostridia > Oscillospirales > Butyricicoccaceae > QXXE01. Next base: position 33,534 of record CAJUGU010000003.1, read on the forward strand.
TCCCTTCCGCGACGCAGGGAACCGCCATGGCAGCTGCACCCTTCATCCCGTCTTCCATGCCTGGGTAGCAGGTCGCACGCTTGCCCTCAAGCAGTCCAAGGCCGCCGAGAATGATCGAGGGCGCGGCGCAGATCGCCGCAAGATAGCGGTCATTTTCCACGCAATAGCGGATCGCGCCGTGAACAAATTCGCTTGCGTTCAGATTCTTCGTCCCCGGCATACCGCCGGGAAGCACCAGCATTTCCATATCCTCCGGCGTGAACTCCTCCGGCAGGATATCCGCCGCTACGGGGATCCCGCGCGCGCCTGTCACCGTTTTGCCGGTCACGCCGACCGTCTTCACCTGCGCGCCTGCGCGGCGCAGCAGATCGACCGGGGTCAAAGCCTCTACCTCTTCAAAGCCTTCTGCCAACATCACATATACCATGTTTTTTCACCTCAGTTAAACATCAAGTTGATATAGCCGCGCGCAGGCGCAGCCTGATATGGTTTCAAGCAGCCAAACTTTTGGCCGCAGCCAACCGTACAGTAATGGATCTCAGAGCCGCCAAGCTGCTGCAACAGCGCCTGCGCAAGCAGCTCCGCGCGGCGGTCATCCTCCGCGATCAGCTCCTGCGCAAACAGGCCGTTATCCTCACGCCAGACGAACGCATACGCGGTCAGTCGATCCGATTCATACAGCCCAAACGCTCCATCCCCCAAAGCCCGGAACAAAACCAGCTGGGCCTCCCAATCGGCCTCGCTGCGCAGGATCCTGCAAGGCATTCCCCTCGCCGCGCGGGTGTAAAGTGCATCCGCCTGCCGCCAATCGATCAGCTGTCGGATGTCCGCATTCGCAGCGCAGGGCTGCAAAGTCTTTTTCCTATCCAGAGAGAAGAAGGGCAAATATCCAAACGGTTCGTAAAAATCAAACAGCCATTCCTCCTGCGGGATCAGGAACGAAGCGATGCGTCCACAACGGCGGTCCTCCGCAAAGGAGGCCCCCAACAGCTGCGCCATATAATGCTTCCGCCGCTGATCTGGATGTGTGCAAGCCCCGTAAATGTAGGTCGCTTCCCCCTCCTGCCCGTTCAGCAAGAGGCGGTATGGGAGCATTTGCAGGGTCGCGCACAACGCGCCGTCCTGTTCCAGCAAAAGCGTTCGGGAAGCACGGAAAACATGCTCAAAAAAGTGTGCATTGAAGCCGCTTTCGTCCGGAAAACACAGATCAAACAGCTCGCGGACCGCCGGGCGGTCACTTTCCTTTGCGAATCGGATCATTTTGGCGCCGCCACGAATTTCTTTGCCAGCATCGCGGGCTGATAGGAACGCTTCGCCTGCCGAAGGCCCTCAATGCCAAGGTCTTCCTCGCGGTTGACGTAGGTCACCCCCGTGCAGTTATGCAGGACGAACTGCTGGTTGATCATTTGATAAGCGCCGGGGATCGTGTGATCCGCCTTTTCGATCTGCATCACATACAGGTCGGGCGTGGACTGTTTCCCAAGTGTAAAGGCTATGATCTTCCCATCCAGCCGCAGGATGCCGCCGCGCAGCCCCAACGCTGTGAAATTACGCAGCGCAAGGCTGATCGCGCAGGTTTCGCCGAGAAAATCGGATTCGTAAAGGTGGTGGTTGTCGTCGATCCATTTCATATGGAAATCAAAGACCTCATGGATGTTCTCCTCGGTCATATTTTCATAATCCCAGCGCCCGTCATAGGCCGCCTTGAACCGGTTGACCAGGTTCCGTTTGGATTGAAGTTTTTTGCCGGATAGGGTTTGCAGCTTTTCGCTCAAATAAATGTAGTCCGCGCCGTCCTCGCTCCAGCTGTATTCAAACGCGCCGGGCATGGCTTCTTCCAGCCGCGGCAGCATATCCTCCGCGATCGAGACCATGACAAAGGGATGCCCCTGTTCCGCAGCGTCCGCCTGCATCGCTTCGACTGCGCGGCGGAGGTCGCCTTCCCCGATCGGCGCAAGATAAAAGTCGTGTTCCCCGCCTGCGGGGGTCATTTTTACGAGTAAAAAGCCTTCGTAAAAGCAGATCCGTGTGCGATAATGCCCCTGCCAGATGAACAGATCCACAAAACAGTGTTCGCACAAGGGGTAATTGTAAGCAGCGGCGCATGTTTCGACCGCTTCGCGGTCCTGAAGCGCCGGTTCTCTGAATGGTAACATGAAACCTCTTTCCAGTAGATGTATCAGACCGGCCCGGAAAACCCTCCAAACGCCGTTTGGCCGGGTGAAGCGCCGCTATACTTTGCCAAGCCGTTTCTATGCCGCCGCAAAGATCTGCCCTTCGGCGGGCAATTTCCTTCCGCCCACCGGCATGGCTTTCCGTCCCGGAACCGGTCTATTTTACTTAGGATGTCAAATTTCCTTGGGAATATGCGTCACCGCCGCCCGAAGGGCAAGATAATGAGCGCGCACCGTTTCCGCCCGGCCGCAGCTCATTTTTCCTTCGCTGCACGCGCCGTCTACGCAGGACGGGCCGCAGTTGCGGAATAATGACGGCGCAGCGGCATAACACAGCCGGTACATTTCCTCAGCCAGCGCGCGGATCTCCCACTGCGCGCGATTACAGCAACGCAGCCGGAAAAAGTTGTGCAGCGATCTGGCATTTGCAGTCATCACGATACGGGTTGTGCAGGCGTTGGGTAATACATAACGCGCGTCTTCGATCGCCATTTTTTCGGCTTTGCGGCGCGCTTCCCTTTCCGGGACGCCCTGCGCGGACAGCTCGCCGAAATGCTGCTCCAACAGTGCGGCGGTCAGCTCCTCATAGGTCCGCTGGTCGTCCTCCATCGCGCGCAGGAAGACCGCCCTTGCAGCCGGGATCTTTTCAATCTCTGGCGGGATGACGTATTCAAACCCGCGCTCACGTACATAGCGCTGCGACTGCACGCTGTAGGACGCAAGGCGATGCCGCGTGATCTGCGCCAGCAGCGAGCGCGAGACCCCCTCGATCGCGAAGGTAAAGCTCGCGTGTTCGATCGGGCTTGCGTGCCCGATATCGGTCAGCATTTGCAGGAAGCCCTCGGTCTTCTCAAGCGTCAGGCCATCTAAAATGGAATCCACATCGGTGGAAGAATAACAATTTTTTGCGGCTGCCGCGACCAGCGTTTCCGGATCCGGCGTGTGCGCCAGAAGATGTACCTTCATGGATTTCCCTCCTTCCGTCCCGGCAGGAGCCTTTGGCGAATCGCCAGCAGCAGGAACAGCGGCAGCTTAAGCATACGCTTGAAGCGCCACGGCTCTTTGCAGAGCCGGTACAACCATTCCAACCCCAAGCGGCTGAACAGCGCGGGCGCGCGTTTGACCGTCCCGGCAAACACATCCAGCGAGCCGCCAAGCCCGCAAAGCAGCGTTGCATCCAGCTTGTCCAGCCAGACCGACATGAACCGTTCCTGTTTGGGCGCGCCAAGGCAAACGAATACCACATCCGCCCCGCCTGCGGCGTTGACCGCGTCGACTGCATCCTGCTCATCCTTGAAATAGCCGTCGTGGCACCCTGAGATCACAAGCCCGGGATGCTTTTTTTGCAGCTGATCCGCCGCCGCTTCGGCAACTCCCGGCTTTGCCCCCAGCAGGAACAGCCGGAGCTGTTCCTGCGCCATACGGTGCATGAGCAGGTCGGCAAAATCAATGCCAGTGACCCGGCCAAATAAGGCTTGTCCCAAGATCCGGGCCGCATAAATGATGCCGATGCCGTCCGGCAGGACGAGCGCCGCGTTGTTGACGACCATGCGGAATGCTGGATCGTCCAACGTCAAATATACGATTTCAGGGTTCGGGGTAACGACATACCCCCTTTTTTTCGTGTGGATGCGGTTCATTGCATAATCGACCGCTTCATTCAGCGTCACAGCATGAAACTGCACGCCCATAATATCTGCTGTTTTCAATCGTGAAGCACTCCAACCGGTAAATATTCGTAATCTATAATATTGTATACCAGTTTTCCAAAAATCACAACCCCCTTACAGGGATTTCTTCAAATGACATCTGGAGAAATTTATTGACAGAAACCGGCATACAATTACGCGGCATATTTTGAGGCGACAGTATGGTCGCCAAAGCAACACAAATACGCTGTAAGGCAGGTCGTTTTACAGCGTGCGGCAAGAACTTTGTTCTTGCCGCCGTCCTGCAAAGCCAAATTCCTTGACACAGCACCGAGGCTATATGTACCGCCCTGTTTCCTTCATATATTGCCGATAAGCTTCGCCGAACTGCTGAAGGCACCAGCGCTCCTCTGCCAGAACGATCCAATGCGCTGCGATTTGAAAGCATATCAGGCAAACCAGCAGCAGTCCGGACTGTGTCAGCAGCACGCAGCCTAAAAAGAATAAGAAATATGCCGCATACATCGGGTTTCGCGAAATGCGATAAAGCCCTTCGCGGTTCATACCATGCTGATCTGGCTTTGCAAAATCATGAATGGAAACTGCAAGCAAAATGCAGCCGGTCACATAAACCGCCGCCCCAGTACAAAACTGCATCAGCGGCGCGGTTTTGATCGTTTCGTCCAATGCGAAAATCAAAAGCGCGCCTGTGGCGATCTGATAAACCCAATATGCCACCCGTTCCGCGCCCTGCATGGGCGCAAAATACGCGGCGCGCTCCACCGCGTCTGGATTCAGACGGTTCAGCAGCAAAAACCGAATTGCAAAGAATGGGATAATCAGAAGAAAGCCCATGGGAAACCTCCGTTCATGCGTTCAGTTGAATATTTCGGTTGATTGGAACATCCTCCCGACCCGCTCCCGCAGCTCGGGATAGCTTTCCAGCCCGGGTTGTTTTACCAAAAGACGTTCGGCCTCCTCCCGCGCCGACTGCATCAGCGCGAGGTCAGCCGTAAGGTCGGCAACATGAAGCGCGGGCAGGCCGTGCTGCCGCTGCCCGAAAAAGTCGCCGGGGCCGCGCTGGACAAGGTCGGCCCGCGCGATCTCAAATCCGTCGTTGGTATCGCATAGTATTTTGAGCCGTTCCCGCGCTTTTTCGCCCTTATCCTTGCCGAAAAAGATGCAGTACGATTGCCTGCGGCCGCGCCCGACCCGTCCGCGCAGCTGATGCAGCTGCGACAGGCCAAAGCGATCCCCGTCTTCAACGACCATCAGGTTTGCATTTGGCACGTTCACGCCGACCTCGATCACAGTCGTCGCAACCAGGATATCGACCTTCCCGGCGGCAAAGTCGGACATCACGGCGTCCTTTTCCGCTTGCTTCATTTTACCGTGCAGCAGGGCGATCCGGCGGTGCGGCAGCACTTCGCGGAGCGTTTCAATATGCTGTTCGGCGCTTTTCAATGGCAATTCGCCTTCCTCGACCAGCGGGCAGACGACGTATACCTGTCCCCCATCCAAAAGCTGCTTTTCGATGAAGCGGTAGATGCGCGGACGCATTCTTTCGCCGACTGCATAGGTCTCCACTGGCTGACGTCCGGGCGGAAGCTCGTCCAGTACCGACACATCCAGGTCGCCGTACAAGATCAGCGCAAGCGTCCGCGGGATCGGCGTGGCGGACATCACCAGCGTATGGGGGCGTTTCCCTTTTTGGCGGAGCATTGCGCGTTGGCCGACGCCAAATCGATGCTGTTCATCAGCAATGACTGCTCCCAAACGGCAAAATTCCACATCCTTTTGGATCAGTGCATGGGTGCCGATCACGATCGGCGTCTCCCCTGCGGCGATGGCGGCATGCTTTGACCGCTTTTCCGCCGCCCCCATGGAGCCGGTCAGCAGGACGCAGGAAAAACCCAGCGCGGCGAACAACGGCCTAAGCGACTGCTCATGCTGTGCGGCGAGTATTTCCGTCGGAGCCATTAGCGCGGCCTGCCAGCCGTTTTGCGCCGCAAGGACGCACAATGCCGCCGCGATCGCCGTCTTCCCGGAACCCACGTCCCCCTGCACCAGCCGGTTCATTGGACGGCCTCCAACGCAGTCCGCCGCAATCTCCTGTATCGCGCGCCGCTGCGCCCCGGTCGGCGGGAACGGGAGCGCCTCCCAAAACGCCGTCAAATCGGTGTTTGCAAACACCAGCCCGGACTCGTCGCGCCGGTTTTCCTTCATACGCTGAAGCCCGCAGCACAGCAGGAACAATTCTTCAAAAACCATCCGGCGGCGGGCGGCGGCGACCTCCTCCATCGTTTTCGGGCGGTGGATCGCAACCAGCGCCTCCTGCAGCGCGGGGAGCCGATACTCCGCAAGCAGATACCCCGGCAGGAACTCCGGGTACTCCCCGGCGACCGCATGCAGCGCCGCGTCGGTCACCCGCATCAGGTCGCGCTGGGTCAAGCCCGCCGTCAACGGATAGATCGGCACGATGCTGCCGCCCTCGCCCGGGGCTTTTTTCTCGTAAGCAGGCGAAACCAGCTGCCGCGCGCGGCCCTGCCCCTGCACGACGCCGCAAAATAAATATTCCTCGCCTTCGCGGAGCTGCGCCGCATAATACCGGTTGTTAAAGTAGGTCACTCCAATGGCTCCGGTTTCATCAAAGATCGTGAACTTAGTCAGCTCCATACCCTTGCGGATGCGGTGCAGGACGGGCGTCGTCCCGACCACCGCACGGACGCAGGCGCGCTCCCCCTCCCGCAGCCCGGCGACCGGGACGATATGCGTGCGGTCTTCATAGCTGCGCGGGTACAGCTCGAGCGCATCTCGGAGGACGCGCAGGCCAAGCCGCTCCAGCAGCGCCTCTTTCTTGGGACCGATGCCGTCGATTGATGACAGGCTGTCATATAGCGCAGGCGCCCGGCCACGCGCTTGCGGCAGGCTTTTCGATGTTCGCGCCGCGCGTCCCGAAGGACGTTTCCGCGGGAGCGCGTCGCCTGTCGATCCGTTTCTTTCCATTTCCACCAGCCCTCCTGCCGGAGCAGCGCGCCGCCGCCTACCGCAATTTCGATCCATGACTGGAAACGCCGCTTTTCGACGGCGCCGCCGCGCCGACCTGTAAACCGGCGCAGTCATGGACATTTTGGGCCATTTTACCGCATAGCAGACGGGAAACGAACCATTTCCGCCGCGTTTTGCGCCGCTGTGCGATTCCTATCATAAGTGGTATAAAAGCCGTTCGCGGCTATTATACCATAGCGGCAGGCCGAAAACCAACCCCTTTTTACAACATTCTTTGCCGATATGGTATAATGATTTCATAAGCGGTAAAATAGCGTTTACAGCTATTTTACCACAGCCTGCCACAATTTTGCAAATATTCGTTTTAACATTTCGTGATTATTTTTGAAAGTTTTGCTTGTCAGCAACGCAAAAGTATTATAAAATAGATTTAAGCACAGACTGAATACAGGCTGCGGTTCCGCAGCATCTGAGGAGGGTTATTCATGACTATCAAGACCGATCTTGGATATATTGAAATCACCAATGAAGTGATCGCGGGGATCGCGGGCTATGCTGCTTCCTCCTGCTTTGGCGTAAAGGGCATGACGATCCGTTCGGTATCGGACGGGCTCGCGCACCTGCTGCGCCGGGAATCCCTGAGCCGGGGCGTCCGCATCGCTGAGGATGCCGAAGGCGGCATCAATATCGACTTGCATATCGCAGTCGAGCACGGGATCAATATTGCGTCGGTATGCCATTCGATCATCAACGAGGTGCGCTACCATGTGGAACGCCTGACCAGCATCGACGTGCATAATATCGATATTTATGTCGAAAGCATCAAGGCCGACTAAGGTTTTCAGAGGAGATATAATGATATGAGTATGATCACTGGCCCATTGTTTCAGGCGATGGTCGTAGAAGCCGCCCTCGCCATCGCGGAAAAGAAGGAACAGGCAAACGAGCTGAACGTGTTCCCCGTCCCGGACGGCGACACCGGTACGAATATGTCGCTGACGATGGCGTCCGCAATGGAGGAAATGGGCCGTCTGCATGAGCCCACGCTCGCACAGGCCGCCGATAAGACCGCTTCCGCCCTGCTGCGCGGCGCGCGCGGCAACTCCGGCGTTATCCTGTCGCTGCTGTTCCGTGGTATGGCAAAAAAGCTGCGAGAAAAAACGGAAGCGGGCGGACGCGATTTGGCTGTCGCCCTGCGCGAAGGCGTCGATACCGCCTATAAAGCGGTCATGAAGCCCGCCGAGGGCACGATCCTGACGGTCTCCCGCGTCTCCGCGCAATATGCGCTCGAACTTTGCCAGGCCGATCCCAGCCTGACGGTAGAAGATATCTTCCGCGCGGTGCTCGAACGCGGTGAAACGGCTCTTGCCGAGACCACCAGCCAGAACCCCGTGCTTGCCAAGGCGGGCGTTGTCGACGCGGGCGGCTTCGGCTTCCTGACGATCCTTTCCGGCATGTACGACGCTTTTCGCGGAATCCATCGCGAACGCGTTGCGATAGAACCGACTCACGCCGCGGCCGATTTCAGTGCGATTAAAGATGAGGACATCACCTTTACTTACTGCACTGAGTTTATCGCCGAGCGCCGTGACAAATCGCGCAACGTCAACCGGATGCGTTCCATCCTGAACAGCATCGGCGACTCCCTTGTCGTAGTCGAAGACGACGACATTGTCAAGGTACACGTCCACACCGACCAGCCTAACCGCGCGCTCGAGGAAGCGCTCAAGTTCGGCCCCCTGCTGACGGTAAAGATCGAAAACATGCGCGAACAGCACACCGCTAAGATCGTCGAGGGCACTGCCGACGCGCCGCGTGAGCATGTGATCGCCGAACCGCAAAAGAAATTTGGCTTTGTTGCCGTCGCCGCCGGTGACGGTTTGGAAAACGTGTTCACCGACCTTGGCGTTGACCAGCTGGTGCGCGGCGGGCAGACGATGAACCCTTCGACCGATGATCTGCTGTATGCGATCGACGCCGTTCCGGCTGAAGTCGTATTTGTCCTGCCAAACAACAAAAATATCATTATGGCGGCGGAGCAGGCGGCTCCCCTTTCCGCAAAGGAAGTCGTCGTACTGCCGACCAAAAACATCCCGCAGGGCATGACCGCTATGCTTTCCTTTGATCCGGACGGCGAGACCGAAACCAACCGCGGCGCTATGCTGGAAGCGATCGCCGGCGTTCGCGCCGGTCAGGTAACTTATGCCGCGCGGAACTCCGATTTTGACGGCAAAAAGATCAAGGAAGGCGAATATCTTGCGCTCTGCGAAGGCCGTCTCACCGCGAACAGCAAACGCCAGTCTGACGTGCTGAAAAAGCTCGCGCGGGAAATGGTCAAGGACGACAGCGCGTTCGCGACCATCATTTTTGGCGAAGGCGTCACCGAGGAGGAGGCCGCAAAGGTCGAGGATCTGTTCCGCAAGGAAAACCGTGATCTTGAAATCACCGTGATCGACGGCGGTCAGCCGGTCTATTATTACCTGATCTCGGTCGAATAACGCCTCTAGTGCTCCATCCGGTCAGGAATTGGATTTGGACTTGGAGCGGGGTTTTCGCAGGGCAAGGACAATAACGCAGCCATGCGGAAATCCCGCCCAAGGACGGGTTCGATTTCTGGCTGGATGAAGCACTAGGCAGGCGCTAAGGCTCCCCCCAATTCGGCCACCTGACAAGAAAAAACAGAGCACAGGGGCGGCAGGAGCCGCCCCTTCGTATGGAGAAATCGTATGTCCGTTTTTGATATTTTTGCAAAGCTGGAACAGGAAAAGTCGCAAAAGGAAGCCGCCGCTGCGGCGAACCCGATCGAATGGCTGGTCGTAGGGCTCGGCAACCCCGGCCCCAAGTATGAAAACACCCGCCACAACTCCGGCTTTCGCGCGCTCGATTCCTACTGCCGCCACTCCGGCCAACGGATCGACCGCCTGAAGTTCAAAGCGCTGACCGGCGAAGGCCAATTTGGCGGCAAGCGCGTGCTGTTCCTGAAGCCGCAAACATTTATGAACCTTTCCGGCGAAGCGGTGCGCGAAGCCGCGCAGTTTTACAAGATCCCCCCAGAGCGGATCGTCGTGCTGTTCGACGATATCTCGTTAGAGGTCGGACGGCTCCGCGTCCGGGCAAAAGGTTCCGCTGGCGGGCAAAATGGTGTGAAAAATATTATCTATCAGCTGCAATCGGATCAGTTCCCGCGCGTAAAGATTGGGATCGGCGCAAAGCCGCATCCGGATTACGACCTTGCCGATTGGGTCCTGTCCAAATTTCAGGGCGACGATCTGCAAAAGATCGACAGCGCCGCGGAACGCGCATGGCAGGCGGCTGAAGAGATCGTGAAAAACGGCGCCGTTGCCGCCGCGCAAAAATTCAACGGCTCCAAAGACGCTACCTGACCGCCATTCCCGGCAGGCTGTTCCTCTTTTCTGTGAAACGTTTGCCAGAGGACGGCTCACGCCCAAACAATTTAAAAGGGCAAAGCAGGCCCGCAGCGGTTTGCCTTGCCCTTTTTCGCCCCTCTGCAAAGGTATTTCCGCTGTAACGTTGGTAAAGCGCAGAAAATCAAACGCTCCGCTTCTCCGTTTTGATAAATGAGCGCCCGCTGAAAAGCATTGTTTCTCAGCGGGCGCCAGTTTCCTTTGGGTAAGATCTTGAAACATATGTTTTCCGAATGCAAACCTGCTTTTCACCGCAGTTTTCGGCATCTCCAATCGCTGTCCAATAAAACCAATCTTCGCTATGCCGGTTCGCGGTTCTTCGACCGTCTGCGGACGATCGGTTCCGCGCCGTCTTTAATGACCTCCGGCGTAATAGTCACGCTTAAAATATCCGCATCCGACGGGATATCGTACATGATCCCGGTCATACGAGTCTCCAGCACGCCGCGCAGTCCGCGCGCGCCGGTCTTACGTTCCAGTGCGATCCGCGCGACCTCCTGAAGCGCCTCCGGCTCAAAATACAGCTCTACGCCGTCCATCTCGAACATGCGCTGATATTGCTTGACGAGCGCGTTTTTGGGCTCGGTCAAAATGGAGACCAGCGCTTCCTGATCGAGCGATTCCAATGAAACGAGCGACGGCAGGCGCCCGATCAGTTCCGGGATCAGGCCGTATTTCATCAAATCGTCCGGCTCGACCATCGCAAGCAGCTCGGACATATCGGCGCTCTGCTTGCTGCGCACCTCCGCGCCGAAGCCGAGGCCCTTTTTTCCCGTCCGGTTCTGGACAATCTTGTCGATCCCATCGAACGCGCCGCCGCAGATGAACAGGATGTTGGTGGTATCGATCTGGATGAATTCCTGATGCGGATGTTTGCGGCCACCCTGCGGGGGCACGTTGGCAATGGTACCTTCCAACATTTTCAGCAGCGCCTGCTGCACACCTTCGCCGGAAACATCGCGGGTGATCGACGGGTTTTCCGATTTCCGGGCGATCTTGTCGATCTCGTCGACGTAAATAATACCGCGCTCCGCGAGCTCAATATCAAAATCCGCCGCCTGGATCAAGCGGAGCAGGATATTCTCGACGTCCTCGCCGACATAACCGGCCTCCGTCAGGGTCGTTGCGTCCGCGATCGCAAAAGGAACCTGTAAGGTCCGGGCCAGCGTCTGCGCAAGCATGGTCTTGCCGCAGCCGGATGGGCCAAGCAACAGGATATTGCTCTTTTGCAGCTCAACGTCGTTTTCCATCATGCTGCTGATGCGCTTGTAATGGTTGTAGACCGCTACGCTGAGCACCATCTTTGCCTGTTCCTGTCCGATCACATATTCATCAAGCGTCTCCTTCAGCTCATGCGGGGTAGGCAGCTGGGAAAAATCGGACAGGACCTCATCTACGGGCGGCTCCTCCGGCAGGTCGAATTCATCATCCAGGATGCTGGTGCAGATATTGATGCATTCATCACAGATGAAGACGCCCGGGCCGGCGATCAGCTTTTTTACAATGCTCTGGCTCTTCCCGCAAAATGAGCACTTGAGTTGTTTTTTATCATCATTCGCCATAAATATTCACCTCCAGCGGTATCCGCCGCTTGCTGAGCGTAGACAAACCATCAAGGGCCTGCGCCCTCGATGGCTGTCAAAAAAATCATCTTTTTTGATAGACTGTGTCGATCAGGCCATACGCCTGAGCCTCCTCGGCGGTAAGAAAATTGTCCCGTTCTGTGGCAAGCACGATCTCTTCGATCGGCTTCCCGGTATTCTCCGCGAGGATCGCGTTGAGCTTATCCTTGATGCGGACCAAGCGATCGGTATGGATCTTGATATCCGTGATCTGGCCCTGCGCGCCTGCAAGCGGCTGATGGATCATGATTTCCGAATTCGGCAGCGCGAACCGCTTCCCCTTCGCGCCGGATGAAAGCAGGAAAGCGCCCATGGATGCAGCCATGCCGACGCAGATCGTGGAAACGTCGCACTTGATATAATTCATGGTGTCGTAAATCGCAAGCCCCGCCGTGACCGAGCCGCCGGGAGAATTGATATACAGGCTAATATCCTTATCCGGATCCTGCCCTTCCAAAAACAACAGCTGCGCAATGATCAGCGACGCCGTGGTGTCGTTGACCTCTTCGCCCAGGAACACGATGCGGTCGTTCAACAGCCGCGAATAAATGTCGTAGGAGCGCTCTCCTCGATTGGTCTGCTCAACGACCATAGGTACTAAACTCATTTAAATGAATCTCCTTTCAATGTCTCACATCGGTGAGCATATGTATCGGCGCCTTCATTTATGTATCCCCTGTTAGGGGCTTCTCGGCTTATTCCGCAGCTTCCGAAGTTTCTGAAGTTTCCGAAGCGCCTTCTGCCGGAGCCTCCGTCTTTTTCTTACGCGCGGGCTTCTTCGCCTTTGCGGTATCCTTGATGATCGAAAGCGCGCGGTTGAGCTTCAAATCGTCCGTGACCGCGTCCACAGTGATCGCCGCGCGGATCTGCTCGTCTTCCATATTAAAGCGCTCGCCCAGCTTTGCATACTCGGCGTTGACGTCCTCTTCGCTGACCTCGATGTTTTCCAGCTCCATGATCTTACGCAACGCAAGGCGGACCTTCACCTGACGCTCAGCCTGCGGACGGAACACCTTGCGGAAGGCCGAAAGGTCCATGCCCTGCATCTGGATATACTGCTCGAGCGTAATGCCCTGCATCTGGAGCCGGTAAGCGAAATCGTTCATGATCGCGTCCGCTTCACTTTCAAACATCGCCTCCGGGATCTCCGCTTCCATCGACTCGATAATCTGGTCGAGCAGCTGCTCCTCGAATTCGCGTTCCGCAGTCTCGGTCTTGCTTTGCGTCAGGCGTTCGCTGATCTCCTTCTTCAGGTCGTCAATGGTTTCCGCAGTCTCGGAAACGTCCTTTGCAAACTCATCGTCCATTTCCGGCAGGATGGTCTGCTGCACCTTGTGTACTTTGCATTTGAACACGGCGGGCTTGCCCTTCAGCTCTTCCGCGTGATATTCTTCGGGGAAAGTAACCTCAACGTCCTTCTCGTCGCCCGCCTTGCAGCCGATCAACTGTTCCTCAAAGCCTGGAATAAAGGTGTTGGAACCCAGTTCCAGATCCTGATTTTCGCCCTTGCCGCCATCGAATGCAACGCCGTCGATAAAGCCTTCAAAATCGATCGTGACCGTATCTCCCTTCTTGGCCTTGCGTTCGACAGTCTCTACGCGGGACATGCGGCGCGCCATGCGTTCCAGCTCTTCCTTGATCTCCTTGGCGGGAACCGAAACAGACGCCTTTTCAGCGGTCAGGCCCTTGTACTCGCCCAACGTGACCTCCGGCTCAACCGGGACCTTGGCAATCAAGGTAATGCTCTTATCGGATCCGACGCTGCCGACTTCAACGTCAGCGGAACCGACCGGCTTGATACCGGATTCCTGAACAGCCTGGTCCATAGCGTCCGGGTAAACGATATTGAGCGCGTCTTCGAGGAAAATGTCGCCGTACAGCCGTTCGATCAGCGCGCGCGGGGCCTTACCCTTGCGGAAGCCGGGAACCTGGATGTTGCGGCCGTTCCGTTTAAACGCCCGATCTTTCGCCTTGTCTAATTCAGCAGCTGAGATCTCCATCGTCAGCGCGACGACGCTCTTTTCCAGCTTTTCGGTCTTTTTCAATTCCATTATATGTTGACTCCTTACAAATAAATTTTCAATCCAATTCATTTTACCAGATTGTTTTTGAAAAAGCTATAGTTTTTTCGCAATTTATTCAACTTCCAGCAAATTTTTTCTGGGACTGTCAAAACAAAACGTTTCAAACGTCCCCTGCCAAAGGGCGGATCCCCATGATTTACCGGACGAGCCGCAGCGGCATGAAGTCCAAATGATCGCCGGAGGTCAGGATGAATTCGATGCCCTCGCGCTCTCCCTCGACCGCCCAGCGCAGACTGTCGGAATGGAGATGGCCGTATACGCAGCGCCGGACCCCGTATCGATGCAGCAGCTCCAGGATCTCCTCGCAGCGGAAGTTCGCATAGATCGGCGGATAGTGCAGGAAGCAGACGATCTCTTTCGGATCGGCCCCCCTTCCCTGCTTCAGAGAGGTTTCGAGCCGCCCCAGCTCCCTGCGGAAGATCTTTTCGTCGTGGCTTTCCTTGAAATCTTCTTCATAGAACCAGCCGCGGGTGCCGCAGATCGCGATATCCTCATAGAAAAAGCAGTTGTTATGCAGGAACCGGATGTTTTGAAAGCCACAGTCCTGCACGAACGCGTTCATTTTCTTTGCGGTATCCCACCAGAGGTCGTGATTGCCCTTTAGAAGGATCTTTTGCCCGGGGAGCCGATCAATGTAGGCGAAATCAGCCTTTGCCTGCGCAAAATCGATGCCCCAGGAAAGGTCCCCGCCGATCACGACCGTGTCGTCCTCCGTCACGCGCGCGCGCCAATTCCGCTCGATCTTTTCCATATAACCCTGCCAGCGGCCGCCGAAAACGTCCATCGGCTTTCGGACACTGCACGCAAGGTGCAGGTCCGCGATCGTATAAAGCGCCACCGCAATTACAGCTCCGCGAGCAGGTCGGTCGTAGACAGGATATCTTCCTTGTCGACCACCCGGTCAAACCGCGGCTGTTTCCCACGGAGCGCCGCCAGCGGCGCGGGCGGTTCGATCCCGGTCAGCTTGCTGAGGACTTCCAGTTGGGTCACGTCTTCGCGCTCCACCGCCCCGCCGAGCGCTTCTACGACCGATTTGCAGAACTTGAACGGGCTTGCCGTGGATGCAATGACCGTTGGCATCGTGTCGCCGGTGCGGGCGCGGTAATCCTCGTAGACCTTGACCGCGACCGCCGTATGGGTATCGCAAAGGTACTTTTCGTTCTCGTACAGGCGGCGGATGGCGGCGGCGGTCTCCGCGTCGTCGCAGCAGCCCGCGTCAAAGAGCTCGTCGAGCGCGGCCTGCATTTCCTTCGTCACGGTATATCGGCCCCCCTCCGCAAGCTGCCCCATCAGGCTGCGTACTGCTTCATCATTCTGCCCAGAAACATAATAGAGTAAACGTTCCAAGTTGGAAGAAATCAGAATATCCATTGAGGGAGAGCTTGTGGTGTGGAACGGGCGGTTCTTATCATAGACGCCGCCTTTCTTGAAGAAATCGGTCAGCACGTTGTTTGCGTTGGAGGCGCAGATCAGCTTGTGCACCGGCAGGCCCATCTGTTTCGCGATATAGGCGGCAAGGATGTTGCCGAAGTTCCCGGTTGGCACGCAAATATTGATCGGGTCGCCGAATTCGACCATCCCGCGCGCGGCAAGGTCGCAGTACGCCGAAATATAATAGGCGATCTGCGGTGCGAGCCGTCCCCAGTTGATCGAATTGGCCGAAGACAGCATCATGCCCTGCCCGGACAGCTTTTCGATCGTGGCCTTGTCCGTGAAGATCCGCTTGAGCGCCGACTGTGCGTCGTCAAAATTGCCGTTGATGGCGCATACCGATACGTTTTTGCCCTCCTGCGTTACCATTTGCAGCTTCTGCATCGGCGAAACGCCGTGTACCGGGTAATACACCATGATCTTGGTACCCGGAACATCTGCAAAGCCCCGCAGAGCCGCCGTGCCGGTGTCTCCCGAGGTCGCGACCAGGATACAGGCTGTACGCTGCTCGCCGATCTTCTTCAGCGAGGCGGTCAGCAGGTATGGCAGGATCTGAAGCGCCATATCCTTGAACGCGCAGGTCGGACCGTGCCACAGCTCGAGGATGTGCTTGCCGTCCGCCAGCGAAACGACAGGCGCGGTGTTTTCCCCGCCCCATTTCTCTGCGGCATAGGCCTTTTCCGCAAAACCGGCAAGCTCCTCCGCCGAAAAATCGGTCAGGAACTTGCCCAGCACCAGCGAAACGCGGCCTTTATAATCGGCTTCGATCAGCGTATCCCAATCGGCCTTGGTAAGCGTCGGGAAGCTGGTCGGGCAATACAGCCCGCCGTCTGGCGCGATCCCCGTCGCGATCGCATACGCGGACGGTTCCTGCTTCGCCTTGTTTCTTGTCGAAACGTAATCCATAAAACGATTCCTCCATTGATTGCGATATTTTTATATTCCAAAACATTCCGTTATGCACGATCCAAAAACTGTTGCAGCGCGTCGGCAAACGCGCCGATGTGGATCCCGTCGACAAAGGAATGATGCGCCTGCACGGAAACCGGCATTACGACCCGCCCTGCCTTTTCGGTATATTTCCCCCAATCGAACAGCGGGGTCGCGTTGTCCTTTTTCCCGGAATTCGTATGGGAAACATGGGTGTAGGCGACCCATGGCATGGCGGAGCACTGGAACACATCGTTGCCCAGCGGGGCGGTAAAATATGCCTCCTGCTCCTCCGCGCGCTTCTTCGCGGCCGCAACATATGCCCTCAGATCGTCCTGCAACGG
The DNA here is from genome assembly GCA_910586105.1 of uncultured Eubacteriales bacterium. Taxonomy (GTDB): domain Bacteria; phylum Bacillota; class Clostridia; order Oscillospirales; family Butyricicoccaceae; genus QXXE01. The sequence continues at coordinate 50,202 of CAJUGU010000003.1, forward strand.
TGCGTTGACGACCTTGAACAGCCCGGTTTTCGGGTTCAGCCAGGTGAATGCGGTATCGATCCGATCGAACAGCACGACTTTGCCTTCCAGAAAACGATAGCGGAACGCCTCGATCTCATTTGCGCAGCGGCATACCGCGTACACCATGGACAGCGTGAAAGAAAGCCCTTCCTGCCGCGTCCTCCGAAGGAAATCGGTCACATCCGCCTCAAAGGTCACGCAAAACGCAGGCTCTACACAATTTCGGAAGACTGCGCAGTGCGTCGCGCGCTCCCAATCCTTCTCGTCGATCTCTCGATAGGTATTCATCGTCCGTTCCCTCCGTTGTTATCCCTGAAACGCCGCAGTCAGGCTCCCGCTTTGCAGGATATGGCCCCGCGCGGCGCGCAAAAGCGCCCGTTTCCCCATATAAGGGTTTAATCCCAGCGACGCATCCAGCGCATAGACCGTGAACCGGTACCGGTGGGTATGCCCGTTCGGCGGCTTCGGCCCGGCGTAGCGGTGCAGGCCGTAAGCGATCCCCTGCTTCGCGCCGGACGGCAGACGCTTCCCCTTGGGGATCGCGCCTGGGATCCGTTCCGCTGCGGGAAGATCCCAGATCGTCCAATGCGGGAATCCTTTCAAGGGATGGTCAAGGTCTTCCAGCGTGACCGCAAGCGTTTTTGCCTGCAGCGACAGGTTTTTCAGCCGGAATTCCGGGGAGAGGTCGCTCCCCCGTCCGGTATGGATCAGCGGGAACTGCCCGCCGTCTTCGATATCCGGGCATTCCACTTCCAGAAGCATCCGCTCCATTTTGCATTCCCCCTTTGAGTTGCGCGCCCATTTTTCGGAGCTTTACAGCATCCGCCGGATGAAATTGCGGGCGTTGTCAAAAAACAGGCCGTCCACCGTGCTTTGCAGACAATTGCGCCGCAAAAGCTCCTCGGCCAGCTTTTCCAGATCTGCAGCCGAAGAAATGCCTTCCGGCAGTGAATCGCAGCCGTCGAAATCGGCCCCAATCGCGAGGATATCCCGTCCGCCAAGTTCGCAAAAATGGTCGATATGCCGCACCACGTCCGTAAGCGTCGCCGGTTTGCCGCCGTCCCGCAGGAACGGGCCGTAAAGGTTGATCCCGACCAGCCCGCCGCGGCGAAGGATCTCTAAAAATTGAAGGTCGGTCAGATTCCGGACGTTCGGGCAGACCTTCCGGCTGTTGGAATGCGTTGCCGCAAACGGCGCTTCGGTCTCCGCGCAGAGCTCCCAGAAGCCTGCGTCCGAAAGGTGGGAAACATCAAGGATGATTCCCTGCTCGACGAGATCATGTACCAGCGCCCGCCCGCGTGTGGTCAACCCGGCGTCGTTGTCGGTCGTCGCCCCGCAGGCATATTGGTTTTGCCCGTTCCAGCTTAGCGTCACCATACGCACTCCCGCGTCATACGCGCGCTGAATGTGCGCCTCGGTGCAAAGCAGCTCGGCCCCTTCGATGGAAAGAAAAGCCGCGCACCGGTCTGGGCGCTCCTCAAGGTCTTCTTTGCAAACGCAGGGATACAGCCAATCCCGATTGAGCAGGAACTGTTCCCGCGCAGTGTTCAGCATCGCATCCAGCCGTTCCTCGACCGGCAGGTCGAGCAGCGAACGCCTTCCCGGGATCGGTTCCGGCGGCTTTGCCCCGCAGAACAGCGCAAAGAATTGCGCGTAACGGTCATAACCGGAAACCTTTGCACGGTCAATGCACAGGTCGTTTTCACACAGGCCTTTGTCGGCTTCGTAGCACTCATATAAGGTATCGCAGTGCAGGTCAAAATATTTCAAGAGATATGCCCCTTTCGCCGTCCCCACAGGCAGGCCGGCTTTCGACTAAAATGCGTTTGGAATGTGAGATATCCGCACCCTGCCGCCCGGCACGCCGTAAACCTCAATCACGTCAAACCGCGGCTGAAGCGCCGTCGGATGCTTCTGAAGCCAAAGCTCGGCGGCGATCCGCAGCTTTTCCTGCTTTTGCACGGTCACAGACTCCATTGCAGCGGCAAACCGGTCATTTTTTCGCGTTTTGACTTCCACAAACGCCAAAAAACCGCCCTGTTTTGCAATGATGTCCAATTCCCCGAACCGCGTCCGGAAATTCCGTTCCACAATCTGGAACCCCTTCTGCATCAGGTATGCGGCGGCCTGCGCCTCTCCCCATTCCCCGCGCGTCACGCTTCCAGCTCCGGATACTGCCGGAAAAACTTCTTTAAAAAGCTCCGGCGGTGGATCGGGCATACCCCCAGTTCCAAGATCGCGGCGTAATGCGCCTTCGTCCCGTAGCCCTTATGGCGCTCAAAGCCATAACCCGGGTAGACCGCCGCCATCTGTTCCATGTAATGGTCCCTTGTGACCTTCGCCAGGATCGAAGCCGCCGCGATGGACGGTACCAGCGCATCGCCGTCAATGATGCACCGTTCCGCGACCGGAATACCGGCCTCATGGTTGCCGTCGACCAGCGCGAGATCCGCCGGGACCGAAAGCGCGCCCACCGCGCCGCGCATCGCTTCAAAGGTCGCTTGCAGGATGTTGATCTCGTCAATGCGCTCGTGGCCGACTTCGGCGATGCCAAACGCGACCGCCTGCTTGCAGATCTCGCCGAACATCGCTTCCCGCTTCTTGGCCGTCAGCTTTTTGGAGTCGTCCAAGCCGTCGATCACGCAGCCCTCCGGCAGGATGACCGCCGCTGCAACGACAGGACCAGCAAGCGGCCCGCGCCCGGCCTCGTCCACGCCGCAGATCGCTGTAAAACCGTCAAACCTGCGCTCATAGCCCCATTCCAGCATCAGTATATTCCTCCGGTGTCTCAAGTGTGATCTGTCCCAGCACGCCGCCGCGGTATTCATCCAGTAGGATACGCGCCATGCGTTCTGTATCGATCTCGCCGCCGGAGATCAGGAAGCCGCGCTTGCGCCCTGCCTGCTCCAACAACGAGAACCCGAGGAAATCGGTCTCCGTTTCCGGCAGCTCGATCTTGTAGCGCGTCTGGATCCGCTCCGGCGCGCGTACCGCCAGCAGCTCAAACAGCTTGCAGGCCAATGTTTCCACATCCAAAATATCGTCCCGCACCGCGCCAGTCACGGCAAGCAGGATGCCGGTGCGTTCGTCGTCAAATTTCGGCCAGAGGATGCCGGGTGTGTCCAGCAGGTCTACGCCGCCGTCCACCTTGAACCACTGCGAACCGCGCGTCACGCCGGGCTTGTCCGCCGCCTTTGCGGCTTTTCTCCCCAGTACCCGGTTGATGAAGGTGGATTTGCCGACGTTCGGGATGCCGATGATCATCACGCGCGCAGAGCGGCCGGTCTGACCCTTCTCCTTCCAAAGCGCGATCTTGTCTGCGAGCGCTTCCCGCACCGCCGCCGCGAATTTGTTTGTCCCCTGCCCGGATCGGCTGTCAGCCTCCAGCACCTGACACCCCTGTTCCCGGAAGTAGCGCGCCCATGCGCGGGTATCCGAGGGATCCGCAAGATCGATCCGGTTCAGGATCATGAGCCGCGGCTTGCCCCCTGCAATCGTATCGATCTCCGGATTGCGGCTGACCTGTGGGATGCGCGCGTCTACGATCTCGCAAACAAGATCAACGTTCTTGATCTGCTCCGCCATTTTCCGGCGGGTCTTGGTCATATGTCCGGGATACCATTGGATATTCATAATTTACAACGCTCCGATCTTGTCCAGCGGATAAACGATGGTCAGCACGTGGCCGAGGATATACCGTTCATCCACCATACCCAGTGCGGTGTTGCGGCTGTCGGTCGAACCGTTCCGGTTATCGCCCATCACGAAGACGCAGCCCTCCGGAACGACCTGCGGGAAGGTCATATCCTCCTGCTTGGCGGTTGGCTCCGCGATATACGGTTCGTCAAGCAGTTCCCCATTCACGAATACCTCCCCGGTATGGAAATCAATATCGATTTCATCCCCGCCAAGCGCGATAATACGCTTGACGATCGGCAAGCCATTCCAAAAGCTCTCCTTATTTAATACGACGATGTCTCCGCGCGCGGGCACATAATTCCAGTTGCTGGTCAGCATCACGTTATGATCTTCCAGCGTGGGGTACATCGACGTTCCGTCCACGCCGATCAGGCGCATAAAAAACATGAACACCACCACGAAGAAAATCAGCACGCTGATCAGGCTTTCACCCCAGTTGAAGATCTCGCTTTTAAAACGGGCGGTCAGCTCAGAGCCTTCGGCGTTCTCGCCCTCCGCGGCGGCCCCGGCCTGAGCGGATCCGTTCAGGCCTTCATTTTTTTCGGGAGACCCATTTTGATCTCCATGTATTTTTCCAGGCATTTCATTGCTCCTTTATCGATTCATACAGTTTGCCGATCGGGATCACCGCATACACCTTGCCAATGACGCAGCGCGTATCCACCATACCAAGTTCCGGGGTGCGGCTGTCGTCGGAATGGTTACGGTTGTCCCCCATCACAAAGATACAGCCCTCCGGAACGGTCTGCGGGAATACCGTCCCTTCCTCGGTGTATGTAGGCTCCGCGATGTAAGGCTCGTTGAGCAGCTCCCCGTTCAAATGCACCTCTCCCGACTGGAAGTCGATATCGATGCTGTCGCCCTCGACCGCGATCACGCGTTTCACGATGGGGCTCCCATCAAAGAAGCTCTCTTTATTCAGCACGACGATATCGCCGCGCGCAGGCGTATAAAACAGGTCGCTTGCGACCATCAGATCGCCGTCCCAAAGGGTCGGCTGCATCGAATGCCCGCTGACAAAGATCGGACGCATCAGGAGGAGCGCGGCGCAAACAAACAGCGAAACGCCGATCGGCACCAGGACAAAGTATTCGTACAAGATATTGGTGTACCGCCGCTTGACTGCCCGTTTGTGTCGCACTGAATAACACGCCTTTCCCATGATGATACGCATACATGCTATATTATACGAGTTTTCCCCCGCTTTGACAAGGTTTAGATGGAAAAAAGTTTTTGTTGGAAGCGAAAAAACAAAAACCATCTTCAAAAAGCCGGAAGCGCGCCCCTTTCCGGGCGTTTTTTGTAGCAAAACAAACAAAAAGCCGTGCAGCTTTGCAGCCGCAGCGGCTTTGGACGCGATCCAGGCCCCATGCGGGACGACCGGTCAATTAGAACCTGTATTCAAAAGCCCGAAGAGGCGGCTGGACGGTATCCGACACGGCCATGCTGCGCCGCTTTTCCCTGAAATCCGGCAGGATTCCTACGGAAAACCGTCCTCGCCTGACCATGCCATCTACCGTCCGTCCACCACTTCAGCTTATGAATACAGGTTCTTATCCTTAATCAACAGGTTCAGCTCTTCCATAAAGGTATTGATATCCTTAAACTGGCGATAGACGGAGGCGAACCGGACATAAGCGACCTCGTCGATCTCGCGCAGTTCCTCCATGACCATCTCGCCGATCACCTTGGAGGAAATTTCGTAATCCAACGAGCCGAACAGCTTCTGTTCTACGGTGTCGACCAGCTGCTCCAGCCGGAGCTGCGGCACCGGACGCTTTTCGCAAGCCTTCATCACGCCGTTCAGGAGCTTTTGACGGTCATAGGGCTGGCGGCTGCCGTCCCGTTTCACCAGCATGAGCGGCATGCGCTCTACCGTTTCATAGGTCGTGAAACGCTTAAGACATTTCAGGCATTCCCGGCGACGGCGGATACTGCTGCCCTCGTCTGTCGGGCGGGAGTCTACGACTTTGCTGTCGGCAAAGCTGCAAAATGGACACTTCATATCGGATTCAGCCCTCACTTTCTGAAAACGCTGCGCCGATGCGCGGCGTGCTATCACATGATCTTACCCCATACAGACGCTTCCGAAACATAAATATACGCAATACACGGCACACAGAACTATGCAAACGCGCTTTGGCTGGCGCCAGCACTGCCAAAGCGACCGAGCGCCGAATCGGATCGTACAAGACACGGCCGCGCTTGCAAAGATCGATCAGCCCATCGCAGCACTGGCAAAAGAGCGGCCTGATATGGGGGTATAACTTGATTTTACCACCATCTCTTGTGATGAGAAAGCTACAATATGGTAAAAATTTCGACTGCTGTGTTATGGCTGCGCATAGGGCGCAAGGCGCGCTACCACCTGTCGAATCTGGTTGAGCGATGAGAAGTTGTCCTTATACACTTCGATCAGAACCTGACGGTCATAGCCCAGTTCGGCCAACGCGGCAAAAAATGCGTCGTAATCCATCGAGCCTTCCCCCGGCAGGAGACAGCTCTGCTTCTCGTCGAAGTCGTTCAAATGGATGTTGCAGATCCGGTCGCCGACCGCATTCAGGAACCGCCGCCAATCCTGCCCGGCACGGTGCGCCTGTTTGATATCCAGCGTATAACGGAGCTCTGGGACGTTTTCGTAGAGCTCGCGCAAATACCCAGGGTCCGCGGAGCGGCACCAGGCGACGTTTTCCTGTGTAAAGGTTAAACCATATACAGCCGCGGTCTCCACCAAGCGACGGTAGACCTTGAGCTTTCGGTCAATGATGCCGCCGTCGGTGTCGATACCCATGCGGCGTTCTCCATGGAAAGTAAAATACTTGGCGCCTAGCCGCTGGCCGGTCTCGAAATAACGCTGATACTGCGCAAACGCATCCTCCGTGCGGCGAGTGTATTCGGAAAACAACAAAATCCCCTCGTTTGCCGAAGAAAATGGGTGAATTGAACGTACTTCCAACCCGTTCCCCTGCACATGGCGCTCGATTTCGGCAAGCAATGGGTCGAAATATTCGCTTTCCGTGTTAAAAAATATCTCGACTGCGCGCAGTCCCAGCTTGCCGATCTGATCCAGCGCCTGCTCGATCGGCAGTGGGTAAAAACAAGCAGTCGATATGCCCAGCTGCATAAACGGTCTTCCCTCCTTATTCTGTCATGCGGATCGCTTTACACATCTTGAGGCGGCGGCCAGCCGCCAAAGGCTCCGGTCGGAAACCGCCGTCCGGCCTTTTGCAATACAGCTTATTATATCACATTTTTTGAAGTCGCAACATCTTTTTTGCAAGAACCAGAAAAACAGGGCTTCCGGCGCTCCCGCGCTCTGCCTATCCAAATTTGAAGCTATCATACAAGCCACCCCTGTTCTCCGTGTGCTATAATGGGGTTGAAAGGAGGATCAACATGCCGAAAAAGACCATGATCCATGACAGCGCGCTCCATCTGGAAGCCTATCGGTTTACCGGGCTGGCGCAGCCCTTCCCCAGCCATTTCCATGCGTATTTCGTGGTTGGGCTGATCGAAAGCGGGACGCGTGAACTGACGTGTCACGAGAACAGGTATTCCGCCCTCCCTGGCGATCTGCTGCTGTTCCATCCGGGCGAGCCGCACGCCTGCATCCAGTCCGGCGGCGGCTTGCTGGATTACCGTGCGCTCAACCTTCCGCCGCCGCTCCTGCAAAGCGTCGCGGAAAGCTCGTCCGTCGGCGAACTACCGCGTTTTTCTCAAAATGTACTGCGCGATGACGACCTTGCATGCAGCTTTCGCGCCCTGCACATCCGGCTTTTGGACGGCTCCTTCGCCTGCGAACTCGAAAAGGAAGAATCCCTTTGCCTGTTCCTGAGCCGGCTGCTACATCATGAGGCCTCGTCCCCGACGGCTCCGCTCTCGGATACAGATGACCTTGTAAAGCGCCTTTGCGCCTATCTGGAAACGCATTTTGCGGAACATATCACGCTGGATCAGCTCTGCCGGCATGCCGGATTGAGCAAATCGACTCTCCTGCGCGTCTTCACCCGAGGCAAAGGAATGACCCCTTACCGCTATTTGGAGTCTGTCCGCGTCAACCACGCGAAAGTGCTGCTGGAAAAGGGGGTTTCTCCCGCCGAAGCAGCGCAGCGCGGCGGCTTTTCCGATCAAAGCCATCTGACCCGCTATTTCAGCCGCTTCCTGGGACTAACACCTGGCGCATATCGGGATATTTTCCAGGAAATCCCGCCAAATGAAACGCTTTAAAAAGCAGCGCCTTCCAAAGACCGACAGCGCGATCAGCCGCGCCTATCCCGTCCTTAAACATACCTCGCGGGATCCAAACCATTCCCAAAAGGGCTTTCATCGCGGCTTATCGCCCACAAAAATCCACCTGACCACAGAAAGGAAAAGGAACATGAATGCCGAAAAATGTGTGATCCTGCTTGATGAAACGCTCCCCAATGGGCTGCTCGCCAATACGGCGGCGATCCTTGGCATAACGCTGGGAAAAACGCTGCCCGAAACCGTCGGACGCGATATTTTCGACCGCAGCGACCATATCCACCGCGGGATCATTGAATTCCCCGTCCCTATCCTGCGCGGCACGGCGGAATGCCTGAAAACGCTGCGCGAACGCCTGTACGAGCCCGATTTCGCCGACGTTGTCGCCGTCGACTTTTCCGACCTCGCGCAAGGCTGCAAGACCTACGAGGAATTCACCAACAAAATGGAGTCCGCGCAGACCAGCGATCTGCGTTATCTTGGCCTTGCCATCTGCGGCACGAAAAAACAGGTCAACCGGCTGACCGGCAGCCTCCCCCTGCTGCGCTGACCGGCCGGTCATGTCTCCTGCCGCCGCCCCCAAAGGAACATCCCAACCGACGCGCCGCAGATGATGAAATATCCCAAAAAACTGAGCGCGTCCGGAGCCTGCCCGAAGACGAAAAAGCCCAGGATCGCCGAAAAAATGACCTGCGAATAATCGTACACCGAGATCTCCTTTGCGGGCGCAAGCGAGTACGCCGCCGTGATCGAAAACTGCCCGCCTGCCGCTGCGAATCCGGCCCCCAGCAGGCAAAGCAACTGCCAGAGCTGCATAGGGTGAAAATCGAACAACAGCCACGGCAGCACGCAAATACTGGAAAATCCGGAGAAAAACAGCACGATCAGCGAGCCTTTCACGCCCCGGCCTCCAAGCGCGCGGACTGCGGTATACGCCGCGCCCGCGCCCATACCGCCAAGCATCCCGACCAGCGACGGGAAAAACTCCGACAGCTGAAAGGACGGTTTAATAATACACAGCGCGCCGGCGAACGCCGTCGCCAGCGCCGCGACTTGAAACGGTTTCGCGCGCTCCCGCAGGAACAGGAACGAAAAGATGATTGCGAAAAACGGCGAAAGCTTGTTCAGCATCGAGGCATCCGACAAGATCAGATGGTCGACTGCGTAAAAATTGCCCAGAATGCCGACCGTTCCGAATGCCGACCGGATCAGCAACAGCGGCAGATCGCTCCGGCGATAATGTACGCCTTCCCGTTGACGTATCAGCACGCAAAGGGCAAAGAAGAAGGCGACGATGTTCCGAAAGAAACTCTTTTGGATCGACGGGAGATCCCCCGAAAGCCTGACAAAAAGGTTCATGAGCGCGAAACAGAACGCCGAACAAAGGATCATTCCGATCGCACGCGTTTTTTGATTCATTGAAACCACCGCTTTTTGATTATCGTATTTTGTTCCCGTTTATCGTACCACGTTCCCGGCAAAACTGCAAGGGCTTTTCGTTTGGCTTACGCCGTCTGCATTCTGGCCTTCCAAATTTCCGCCCTGCCGTTCCCGGAGGTTGCGTTTTCCGTACAACTGTGTTATAATCGTTGCAGATAAGGCTGATTCCTGATCTGTGTAAATGAGTCGAATTTTGGCGCTATTGAGCGCATTTACACAATCCGTTCATCAGCCTATTGCAGAGAGATAGGAGGCGCAGACATGGAACTTGATAAAATGGAGCAGGCGCATCGCGCCCAAATCCTGCAAACCCTGCGGCAAATCCCCTGCGGCGTCCCTGCCGGTTGGAGCCACAGCGTATTTGCCGTTGGCGGACTGACGCATATCGGCTTTTCTGAGCAGTCTCCCGAAAAGCTCGTCTGCATTTCCTCGCAGGGGCAATCTGTGATCGACTGCGCGACCGGTGAAATACAGTTTTGCGACGAAAATTATGACGAATATGAGCTGATCGCCCTTGCTGAGCCATTGGGGGATGAAGTGATCCGTCTGGCCGGGATCAGCGGCGGCGGACTGCGGCTTTGCACGAAACGCGGGGAATCCCTTTCGCTCATATCGCTGGAATACCCCAAATCGCAGATCGTTTACGCGTCCGATTTTCAAACGCCGTTTCTGTCCCCCGCCGCATGCGCGGCGATCTGGAATGATTATGAACCGCTCGCCTATGGCTTCAGTCCCTGCGGGAATTATATAGCGATCGCCTGTTCCAGCGATGTGACCCTGTTCCGTCGGCTCACGCCTTTGGAAAACGATTGAAGAAAGCGCCGCGCACGGCCTTTTGGCGCGCCCTCCGCCAAAAATCAACCCAAAAGGCGTAAGCCTTTACAGCATTTTTCGCGGCACTTCGCTATATATTTCATACGCCGTGAAAATTTTGCTTGACAGTTGCCCGCAAACGAGCTATACTATTCCCCGGTAAACTTCATAAGACAGTTCGTAACCATCCTGTCTTTAAACAAAACTAGGACATCCATGCGCCGCATTGCGGAGGTCATGGGCCTTTTGATGGTACACGGAAACGTGTGCCATTTTCATTTGGAGGTCAAAACATGCATGAATTACAACGCTACAGCGTCATTTCAGGCAAAATGCCCCGGGAAATGGTGCTTCTACGTGGGTATGGCTGCGGTTGGGCGCGCTGCGCCTTCTGCGATTACCATTTGGACAAATGTCCAGATGGCGCGGCAAATTTCGCCCTCAACCAGCAGGTGCTTTCCCGTATCACAGGGGAATTTCACCATCTGGAAGCGATCAATTCCGGTTCTTTCTGCGAGTTGGACGCCGAAACCCTCGCGCTGCTCGAAAAAACCTGTTTGGAAAAAGAGATCAGGACTTTGCACTTTGAATGTCATTGGATGCACCGGCAAAAGGTCAACACGCTCCGCAAGCATTATGCGGCGCTTGGGATCCGGGTACGCGTCCGGCTGGGCGTTGAGACCTTCGATTATGATTTCCGGGAAAATATCCTACATAAAGGCATCGGTGAGCGCTCTCCGGAAAAAATCGCGGAGGGCTTCGACGAATGCAACCTCCTTTTCGGGCTTTCCGGGCAAACGGTCGATTCCATGCGGCAGGATATCGAACTCGGCCTGCAATATTTTGACCGCCTTTACATCAATTTGATGACCCCAAACACGGCCCCGCTTCAGCCCGATCCGGAGGTTTGCAGCGCCTTCCGGCGCGAGCTGTATCCGCTTTATCAGGATGACCCGCGGGTCGACATTTTACTCAACAATACCGACTTTGGCGTCGGCTGAAAGGATGATTTGACATGCAAAACGAACTTTTACTCCTCATTTCTCTGCTGGTACTGTTTGGCGGGCTGCTGCTTGTGCTCCGCTTCTTTGGCCGGGCCGGGTTGTATACTTATTCCGCGATCGCGACGGTGCTGGCAAACATTGAAGTCATGATCCTCGTCGATGCGTTCGGAATGGAAATGACGCTCGGAAACATCCTTTTTGCGTCCACCTTTTTGGTGACGGATATCCTCAGTGAGCTGTATGGCAAGCAATATGCGCAAAAGGCCGTTCATTTAGGCATCCTCAGTTCCGTGATTTTCCTGTTGGTCAGCCAGTCCTGGCTGCTGTATGTCCCCAGCGTTTCCGACTGGGCCATGCCGTCTATGCGGACGCTGTTCACCAACACACCCCGCCTGCTGATCGCTTCGCTGGTCGTTTACGCGATTGCGCAGACCTTTGACGTATGGTTGTATCATAAGTGGTGGGCGTTCACAACCAGCCGCTTCGGCGACGGCGACCGCTTCCTGTGGCTGCGCAACAATGGCTCGACGCTGGTTTCTCAGCTGTTAAACACCTTGCTTTACAGTGTTTTTGCCTTCGCAGGCGTCTACTCGATCGACACGCTGCTCTCAATCACCCTGTCAAGCTATATCATTTTCGTCTTTACGTCTCTCGCCGACACGCCGGTCATTTACGCCGCGCGCCTGATGAAAAAACACAACCAACTTCCCAACTGAATTGTAAGGGGGCAGGCCGTTTCGGTCTGCCCCTTTTTTACAAGTCTTATCAGTCGAGTTTCCATTCCTGCTCGTTCATGCTCTCAAAATAAATGCGGTCTGAATCGGTGGAAATCGCTACATTTTGGGTGCTGTTTTGCGCGGCAAGCTCCTGTAAATGGGAAACGACTTCCGCCTCGCTTAATCTGAGCAGATCTTCCAGCGGCGTTTCCTCCCAAAAGCGCTGCACAGCGTTCAGGAATCCTTCCACGCAGCGGTCGCGTTCGCCAACTGTGACTGCTGCCCGATCTGATATATGGTAAGAAAACTGATAATATAGCTCGCTCCATGCCGCTTTGCCGTCCACTGCCGTTTGCTTGACGAAATCCCCGCCGGTGAAACTGGGGTCCTCCTCCGGGTTCCCTGTGTGGAGGCTGCGTACCTGCATCCCGTTTTCTGCGCCGGACATCCGCACAGTCAGGGCAATAAAGGTTTTTTCTTCCGCCGTCAGGTTTGCATTCTCCACTTCGCCCGACTCGGTCGAACTCCCAACGCGCTCCATGCGTTCATAGTCTGCATCGGCCCAGTCCATCAGAAGCCGATTGAATGTTTCTAGTTTCATTGATGAATAATCCGCCGTTTTAAGTCTCAGCAGAGAATCATAGTCCGCCTGCGTTGCAGGCGGGTATCGCCTTTCGACGTAATCGCTCCGTTCAACGCTGGAACGTTGCTCTTCCGACTCGGTATAGCCGTTCAAATCAATGTCCGACCGTTTCCCCGGTACGCTCCCGTCGATGGCGCTGCGGTCTGTTCCATCCTCCAATGCCGTTAACGGCATATAGCTGTACTCGCTGATGGATATCCGCAGGCTGTCCCGACTCCATTTTTCGGCGATATCCGCTAATTTTTCTGCCAGAAAACCCTCCATATAATCCTGGTTGGCCAGCAAGTCCCGTTCCACATCGCTTAGCAGCGGATCAATGTCCGCATATACGCCATCCACCGCCGCACGGTATTCGCTGACGGTCAGCCGTTCGGCGTCAAGCACGTTCGCCGTGAAGAAATATTCCAAAACGGCCTGATCGGCAAACCACGGATAATCTGTGGTCACTGCCCCGCCATAGTCAACGGCTTTCCACTGTAATAACGACATTTCATTCAATACGTCGTACAGGAACTTACACATTGGATCATCGTCTTTTAAGCAATAATATTGATCGTCCGTGTTGACCTCCTCGTACCATTTCAAGGTCTGTGGATCGTCCAGCAGGATATTTGCGCGCTCCCGGAATTCCGCGATGCTCATGGATTCCCAGCCGGGGAACTGAAACTGCTGCAGCATTTTCACATCCTCCGGCAGCATTTGCGTGCTGACCGCTGCCGAGGTCGCAAATACTGTTGGAATCGCCACAACCAGTACCGTCGCCGCCACAATCGCTGCGATCGAAGCCTTTTTGGCCCGCATGATCGCGGAGATCCGTTCCTCGATCGCCGTCTTGCTGAAATAGCTGCCGAAGGGCAAAAGCCCGCTTTTCCGCTCCTCCATATGGATCAGCGTCATTGCATACGATGATTTAGAGGACTCGCCAAAGTGCTGCACAACGCACGCGTCGCAAAGCAACTCGAGATCCCGCCCCAGCAGAGCGCACAGCAGCCATACCAGCGGGTTAAACCAGTGCAGGCACAGCGCCATGGTTGAAAGCAGTTTCCAGGCGGTGTCAAAATGCCGGATATGCATCATTTCATGCGCAAGGATGTAGGATAACTGCCCGGCGCCTGCTTGATCGATCTTTTTCGGCAGCAGGATCACTGGCCGCAAGATCCCATAGGTCAGCGGCGTGTCAAGCTGATCGGACTGCCGCAGGCTGACTGGGCGGCGCAACGGATGTTCTAGCATCCACTGCATTGCAAACCCGTCCTCGACCGGCAAGGAAAAGCGGTATTTCTGCCTAAAATGCAGGTATCCGGTGATAAAATAGAGCGCCAGCGCGATTGCTCCGACCGCCCACAGGACGGCCCACGGGGAAGCCGCATCCCTTCCGGACGGCACGCCAGCCGCCGACACCGTCCGCAGCATCGGGGCCAGATTTTCCCGCAGGACCGGGCTTTGCTCCGCAGCGGTATACGCGCTGCAAGCCGACGGCAGAGAGACCGGGAGCAGCAGCCGCGCGACCACGACCATCCAAAGCGCAAAGAAGGTGCTCCGCGGAAGCCGGTTTTTCATCCCCGCGCGCAGCAGGGCCGTGATCAGGATCAGTACGCCGCCCTGAAAACTCATTTCCAGCAGGCTCATTCCCTCACCTCATTCCAATCCCCGACAATCTGCTTCAGCTTTTCGATCTGCTCCGCAGACAGCTTTTTGCGCCCGATCAACGCCGCAAAAAGGCGATCCGCCGAACCGTCGTAGATTTTGTCGATCAATTCGTTCGTTTCCGCCTCCTGCACGGCTTCCTTGGGAACCAACGCATGGCACATGAAATGCGGTTCGCTGCGTTCGATCGCGCCTTTGTTGATACAGCGCTTGATCAGCGTATACGTTGTGTTCATGTTCCAGCCGGTTTCCGTTTTCATCACGTCGGAAATGTGTTTGGCGGTACAGTCCCCTTCCCGCCACAGCACACCCATGACCTTTAACTCCGAGTCAAACAGCTTCATACCTGTGTCCTCCTTTCCCACGACCAATGTGGTGCCATCCTCTGTTTCCATACTACCATAGTATTTTTTATTTGTCAACACTATCTTCTCTTGACAAAGGGAAACAGAAAACTAATAACATAATAGGCTGTCAACC
>CAJUGU010000004.1 GCA_910586105.1 uncultured Eubacteriales bacterium
AAGGCTTCATCCCAGGCTTTTCGGCAGGTTTTCTGAACTTTTTGTTCGCTTCCGTTCCGGTCAGCTTATTTATAATACCACGCTCCCAACCGGATGTCAACACCTTTTTTCCAAGTTTTCAAGGTTTTTTCGCTTTTTGGAACAATTGCGCACCAGCCTGCCAATTTGTCGCTTTTTGGTTGTGTATTTCCCCCAAGTGTTTCCAGCCATTTTGCGCATTCCGCCGCCTTTACAAGAGAGGGCTCCTTTTCAGGAGCCCCCCCAAATCGCAAAGCACAGCTTTACTTCTTCGCAAGATACTTCCGGATATCGAGCGCAACCGCGACGATGATCACGACGCCCTGCACAATATAATTGTAATAGGGGTTCACGCCGAGGAACTGGAGCACGATCTTCAGCAGCTCGAACACCAGCACGCCGACCAGTATGCCAGGCACCGTGCCAATGCCGCCGGTGGTGGAAACGCCGCCGATGGTCGCGCCGGCGATCGCTTCCAGCTCGTAGCCCATGCCAAGGCTCGACGCCGCGCCGCCTGACTTACCCGCTAGCAGATAGCCAGCCAGGCCGTACATCACGCCGGCCAGGGTGTAAATAATCATTTTCGAGCGGACTGTGTTCACACCGGAAACCTCCGCCGCGCTCTCGTTGCCGCCGATGGCGTACATATATTTGCCGTGCGTGGTCTTATTATATAAGATCCAGAACAGGATGCCGGAAATGATCGCGACGATCATAATATATGTAATGCCGTCGAAGCCGCCGAAGGACAGGATCTTGCCGCTGCAAAACTTGGTGTAGCTCTCTTTAAAGCCGCCGACCGGAGAAGCATTGGTAAACACCAGCGCGATACCGTATACAATGGTCTGCGTGCCGAGGGTCGCGAGGAAGGGGGGCACCTTCACGACCGAAACAATAAAGCCGTTGAACAAACCGATCAGGCCGCCGACGAACAGCACGGCGAGCAGCGCGGTAATCAGGTTGAATTCCGGCCAGTTGGGGAATAGCCTGCCGGAGTAGTCCGCGCGCTGGAGCAGCACGCCCGCGAGGCAGGCGCACAAACCGGTCGCACGTCCGGCGGACAGGTCGGTACCTTTGGTAATCAGGCACCCCGAGACGCCGAGCGCGATCAGGAAGCGCACCGCCGTATTCGAGGCAAGGTTATTAAAATTCGGCATGGAGAAAAAATTCTCCCGTGTGATGCCGACAAAGATCGCGACCGCGAACAGCAGGAACACAATGATATTGTTCCCAATGAACTTGACGACCGAATTGCTGGAAACGCCAGTTTTTTTATTCTCTCCCATGATTTCGTCCTCCTTTTACTCGAATCGGGTGGCAAGCTCCATAATATTCTCCTGATTGGCGTCCGCACCGTCGATGAAGCCGGTGACGCGGCCGTCACACATGACCATGACGCGGTCGCTCATGCCGATCAGCTCGCTCATTTCCGAAGAAATCATAATAATGCTCTTGCCCTGCTTTGCCAAATCCGCGATGATGCAGTAAATCTCATATTTCGCGCCAACGTCGATGCCGCGCGTCGGTTCATCCAGAATGAGCACGTCGGGATCATTGGCGAGCCAGCGCCCGATCAGCACCTTTTGCTGGTTGCCGCCGGAAAGCGACTGGATCTGCGTTTTGGAGCTCGGTGTTTTGATCGCCATTTTGCGCACGTTGTCCTGCACAAGCTCCTCCACCTTTTTGCTGTTCAGATAAAAGCCGAAATCAAGGTATTTCCTCAGGGATGCAATGGAAATGTTGTCCGCAACCGAAAGCACTCCCATGATGCCGGTCGCGCGGCGGTCCTCGGTCAGCATCGCGATGCTGCGATCGATCGCGTCTTTTGGGCGGCGGACCTCAAGCTTCTGTCCTTTGTAACGGATCGTGCCGGTGGTATGGCTGCGGATGCCAAACAGCCCTTCCATCAGCTCTGTGCGCTGTGCGCCGACGCCAAGGATCTCGCCCTTGCGGAGGTTGAAATTCACGTTGCGGAAGCTTTTCGGGTTGATCGAGGTGAAGTTTTCGACCTCAAACACGACCTCGCCGGGCTTGTTCTCCCGCGCCGGGAACAGGTTGGTCAGCTCGCGGCCGACCATTTTGGTGATGATAAATTCCGTGGTCAGTTCCTTCGCGTCCCATGTGCCGATATACTGCCCATCTCGCATGATCGTCACTTCATCCGAGATCCGCAGGATTTCATCCATCTTATGGCTGATATAAACGATCGAGACGCCCTCCGCCCGCAGGTCTTCGACGATTCGGAACAGGGCTTCGACCTCGTTCTGGGTCAGCGAGGAGGTCGGTTCGTCCAGAATCAGCACCTTGCAGTTTGCGGATACCGCCTTTGCGATTTCGACCGACTGCATCTGCGACACGCTCAGCGAGCCGACCGGCTGCTTCGGGTCAAAATTCATGCGTACCTTTTTCAGCAGCGCCGCCGTATCCGTATTCATTTTTTCGTGGTCGACGAAGGGGATGCCCAGCACCCGCTTGAGCGGGTAGCGGCCCAAAAAGATATTCTCCGCCACCGAACGCGCCGGGATCGGCTGCAGCTCCTGATGCACCATGGCAATGCCCTTGTGCAGCGCCATCAGCGGATCGGTGATAGATACCTTTTCCCCTTCGTAGTAGATCTCACCCTCGTCCATTTTGTAAATGCCAAACATACACTTCATCAGTGTGGATTTCCCCGCGCCATTTTCGCCCATTAAGGCATGCACCGTGCCGGGACGCAGCCGCAGCTGCGCGCCATTGAGCGCCTTGACGCCGGGAAAGGTCTTGACGACGCCCCTCATTTCCAGGCGGTATTCCGACATATCCTCATGACCTCCCATCTTTCATTTATAGTAGACCGGTTCGGACCCGTGAAAAAAATTGCAGCGGACACCGTACCTTTTTCTACAGTTCCGAAAATGGGTGGGCTGATTGTACAGCCCACCCATCATTCGCATGAATTACGCTTTGAAGGTGGGGAGGATCACTCCTTGACAACCTTCGTGTAGTCTACCCAGTAGTAGTTCTCGATGCTGTTGCCCTCGAGCAGCTCAATGGTGACCTCGCAGGCCTTGTTTGCCTGGCCAACGTCGTCGTTCTTGACGGTGCCGGTCATACGGCCGTCATTGACCATCTCGACGCATTCATCCAGCGCGTCAACGCCGACCAGATAAATGTTCTCGCCGACGGTGCGGCCCGCCGCGTCGATCGATGCATAAGCGCCCAGCGCCATTGCGTCATTGTTGCAGAAGATTACGTCGATCTTGTCGCCGTACTGGGTCAGCGCGTTTGCCGCGATGGTCTGGCCCTGTGCGGTATCCCAGTTGCCGACCTGCGCGACCAGCTCTTCGACCGCGATCCCGGCGTCGTTCATCGCCTTGATCGAGTATTCGGTACGGTACTGCGCGTCAGAGTTCTCCGGGTCGCCAATAATCATGACGTAGGAGACAACGCCGTCGCCGTTGACGTCGCCATGGTCGGGCAGCTCCGCGATGATTTCGCCCTGATAGGTGCCGGACTGCCGTGCGTCAGCGCCTACGTAGCAAACCTTGGGATTGTCGAGGATGACCTTCGCGGTCTCGTCCACGATGTTGCCGTCCGCGTCCTTCTCGTCTCCGGGAGGCTCACGGTTAATCAGAACCAGCGGGATGTCCGCCGCTACGCACAGGTTCACGATCTGCTCGGCAGAGGAGGTCTGCACGAGGTTGCAGATGATCGCGTCCATCTTCTGGGTGATGAAGGTCTGGATCTGGTTGGTCTGGGTCGCCATGTCGTTGTTCGAGTCGACCAGCGTCACATTGTACTTGTTGTAGCCCGCCGCCTCATTCTCCGCGTCGAAGTAGGCCTGGATGTCCTGGCGGTACAGGGTCATGAAGTTGTCGTTAAACTGATAGATCGCGACGCCGATGTTATAGGTCTCGCCGTCTGCCGCCGGGTCGCCCCCGGTGTCCGCGGGCGTGTCTGCGGGCGGGGTATCGGTCGCGCCGCCGTTGTCGTTTGAGGGCTGGTTGCCGGTGTCGCCACCGCCGCAGGCTGCGAGTGTGAAGCACATCATAAGCGCCAGCACAAGTGCTAACATTCGTTTCATCTTGAAATCTCTCCTTTTTCTTAATTCTCACCACAGGGCCCCGCCGTTCCCGGCTGCGCGGGCTCCTGTTTCTTGAAATGATTGTAACACTCCGAAAATCCAAAGGCAAGCCAAATCTTTACTTTTACTAAATTTTTAGCAGTTTCTGACAATCTCACCGCTTTGCTTTTGGCAATTTATCCAAAAATATTGTAATCCATCTGCAATCTTTGTCCCGGATGCCGAAAAAAATCGATTTTTCTGGAAAAAGGGGCTTGCGTTGGGTGGCTCCGTGCCGTAAACTATTAACAGAAGGTAAATTTTACTGAAATCTGCGGCGGCGGGGAAAGCGCGCCCTTCCCGCGCCTTTCCCTTTGCGGGCATGCTCGAAAACGCGGCGGCGGGGCGTCCGGTTTCCGGGCGGCTGCTCCCGCCGGCCTGAGACTTCGCCGCAGATTTCCGGAAAATGTTCCGCAGGAAAGGAGGGGTTATATTTGGCAACCCTGAAGGAACTGGCGGCGTATTCGGGCTACTCCGTGGCGACGGTCTCGCGCATCCTGAACAACGACCCGACCATGGCCGCGAGCGAAGAGACCCGTAAGCGCGTGCTGGAAGCCGCCGGGGCTCTGGGCTATGAAAAGAGCCGGAAAGGGCGAAGCTCGAAGGTGCAGCGGCTGGGCGTCGCGGAAATGCTGACCCCGGCCGAACAGCTCGACGACCCGTATTATCTGTACCTGAAAAATTTCGTCGCGCAGGAGTGCCTGGAACGCAAGATCGACCTGATCCCCCTTCAGCAGGCGCAGGACGATTTCGTCCAGCTGCTGCCCGCGCCGCTTGACGGCGTGATCGCCATCGGCATTTTCAGCGGGCCGCAGATCAAGGCGCTGCACGGGTTTTCGGACAACCTTGTGTTCCTCGACTCCTCGCCGGATGAAGCGCGCAGCGACTCGGTCGTCATCAATTACCGCCTTGGCATCGAACAGGCGCTCGACCACCTGTTCACGCTCGGGCACCGGCAGATCGGGTTCATCGGCCCCGCAACCAAGCTTGACGACTGGAAGCGCCCCGCCCCCGAGCTGCGGCGGCAGCTGTTCATCCATTTTATGAGCGAGCGCAACGCCTATGATTCGCGCTACCTGATCGACGTGCCGACCAACGCGGCGGATACGATCGCGGCGATCGGGCTCCACCTGCGCGCGGGGCGGCCGATGCCGACCGCTTTCCTGACCGCCAACGAGGAGAATGCGATCGGCGCGATCCGGGCGCTTCAGGCGGCGGGGCTGCGCGTCCCGGGCGACGTTTCCATCATTTCCTTTAATGATACGCCGCTTTCCGAGCTGGTCGACCCGCCGCTGACCTCCATCTCGACCCATGTACAGGAGATGGGGCGGATCGCGGTGCAGCTGGCGGTGGAGCGGATGCACCGCGGGGGCTTTGTGCGCGAGCTGCCGGTCAAGCTGATCGTCCCCCCGGCGCTGGTACTGCGCGACAGCGTCGCCGCCTTGCCCGGAATGCACGAAGGCATGGTAAAACAGAACTGAAATTTCGTTAAAATTCATAGTAAAATTTCCTTGAAATTTTACTAAAATCGCGGTATGATACAGTCAACGAACAACAGGAGGGGATCTGAATTATGATTCCATGCAGCACACTTTTGGACACCCTGGCGGAGGGCGGCTACGACGACCGGCTGCGGCATGTATATTGTTGCGAGGGGGCGGCGTTGGAGCAGGCGCGGACCCGGGTACGCACGGTGGCGGAGGGGTTCCTGCGCACGTTTGAGCGGGCGGCGGATACGCCGGTCGGCCTATTCAGCGGGCCGGGGCGCACGGAGCTGGGGGGCAACCATACCGACCATCAGCACGGGCGGGTGTTAGCGGCTTCGATCAATCTGGACGCGCTGGCCTGCGCGGCGCCGAACGGCACGGCAACCATCCGGATCCTGAGCGAGGGGTATCCGATGACCGAGGCAAGTTTGCACGATTTGATCCCGGATGAAAAGGAGCGTGATTCGTCGGCGGCGCTGGTACGCGGGGTGGCGGCGAAGATCGCGAGCCTTGGCTACACGCTGGGCGGCTTTGACGCGTATGTCAGCTCGAACGTGCTGGGCGGTTCGGGCCTGTCCTCTTCAGCGGCATACGAGGTGATGATCGGGGTCACGATCAACCACTTGTTCTGTCATGACGCGCTGACGGCGGTGCAGATCGCCCAGATCGGGCAGTATGCGGAAAACGTTTATTTTGGCAAGCCTTGCGGGCTGATGGATCAGATGGCGTCTTCGGTGGGGGCGGCGGTGGCGATCGACTTTGAGGACATCGACGCGCCTGAGGTACGGCGGGTGGAATATGATTTTGCGGCTTCGGGGCATGCGCTCTGCATTATTGACACGCGGGCGAACCATGCGGAGTTAACGGACGAATATGCGGCGATCCCGGCGGAAATGGGCGCGGTTGCGGCGCATTTCGGCAAGGCGGTCTTGCGCGACGTACCGGAGGCCGACTTTGAGGCGGCGATTCCGGAGCTGCGTACCGAATTAGGCGACCGCGCGGTACTGCGCGCGATGCATTTTTATGAGGAAGACTGGCGGGCGGCGGACGAAGCGGCGGCGCTTACGGCGGGAAATTTCGAGCGGTTCCTGCAAATCGGGAAAGCCTCCGGGCACTCCTCCTTCATGTACCTGCAAAATATATATTGTTCCACGCACCCGCGGGAGCAATCGGTCTCTGTCGCGTTAGCGGTCGCGGAGCGCGCCCTGGGCGGCGAAGGCATGAGCCGTGTCCATGGCGGCGGCTTCGCGGGCACGATCCAGGCCTTTGTGCCGCTGGCAAAGCTGGACGCATTCCGGGCGCGGATGGAATCCGTCCTTGGCGCTGGCTGCTGTCTGGTGCTGAGCATCCGTCCGGAGGGCGGCATTGTCCTGATCGACTGACGCTTGGGGCTGCGTCCTGGGGCTCTGCCCCAGACCCCGCGCCTGCGCGGCGGGCGGTCCTGCGCGGACGGCGCCAGAGGGGCGAACCCCTCTGGACTCCCTTTTTCGCCTGCGGGTACAGTTAGGCGCTGTGGGTTTGCTTTGGGGCTCTGCCCCAAACCCCGCGCCTGCGCGGCGAGCGGTCCTGCGCGGACTGCGCCAGAGGGGCAAACCCCTCTGGACTCCCTTTCGCGCCTGCGGGCGGGACGGGGGAAAATCGCTTCGCCGTTGGTACAGTGCAGAGCCAGCCCGCCATTATGACAGCGGGCTGGCAAAGAAAGTGCGCCGCAGGATCCATTCGGGGCTTTCAGATTGAAAATCTAACACGAGATTTCGGAGGTAAATTTTTTATGTCCATCCTTGTTCTTGGCGGGGCCGGGTATATCGGTTCCCATACCGTTTATGAATTGATCGACGCAGGACGCGACGTTGTCATCGTGGACAACCTGCAAACCGGTTTTAAAGCCGCCGTTCATCCGAAGGCGCGCTTTTATCAGGTCGATATCCGCGACCGTAAGGCGCTCGACGAGGTCTTTGCAAAGGAATCGATCGACGGCGTGATCCATTTTGCCGCAAGCTCGCAGGTCGGCGAAAGCATGACCGACCCGCTGAAATATTATGACAACAATATGTATGGCACCATGGTGCTGTTGCAGTCTATGGTCGCTCATGGCGTGGATAAGATCGTGTTCTCGTCCACCGCCGCCACCTATGGCGAACCGGAACGCGTGCCGATCCTCGAAAGCGACCGCACCTGCCCCACCAACTGCTATGGCGAAACCAAACTGTCTATGGAAAAAATGATGGCGTGGGTGTCCAAGGCGCACGGCCTGCGCTTCGTTGCCCTGCGGTATTTTAACGCCTGCGGCGCGCATACGTCCGGCGCGATCGGCGAGGCGCATGATCCCGAGACCCATCTGGTACCCCTGATTTTGCAGGTCCCGAACGGCCAGCGCGCGAAGATTTCCATTTTCGGCGACGACTACGATACCAAGGACGGCACCTGCATCCGCGATTATATCCATGTCACCGACCTCGCGCAGGCGCACATCCTTGCGTTGGATTACCTGATGCAGGGGAAGGAAAACAACGTTTTCAATCTCGGCAACGGCGTCGGCTTTACCGTGAAGGAAGTCGTCGACTGCGCCCGCCGCGTGACCGGGCATCCCATCCCGGCGGAAGTCTCCCCCCGCCGCGCAGGCGACCCCGCGCAGCTGATTGCCTCCTCAGAGAAGGCAAAAGAAGTGCTGGGGTGGAAGCCCCGCTTTGACGATCTCGATACGATCATTTCAACCGCGTGGAATTGGCATAAAAACCATCCGCACGGCTTTGAAGGCTGACGGGGAGGTATCATAACCATGATCGATTCTGCGGTTTCCCGGCTGGTAGCCTATGCCCTTCAGACCGGCCTGATTGACGAATGTGAACAGATGTGGGCGACCAATACCATTTTGGATGTCCTCAAACTCGACAGCTATACCGATCCGGGCGAGATACACGGCCCCGTTGAACTGGCCCCCGTGCTGGAAGAGCTGCTCGACGACGCGCACGCCCGCGGCGTGCTGGCCGAAAATTCGGTCGTTTACCGTGACCTGTTCGACACGGAGATTATGGGACGCCTGACCCCGCGCCCCGCGCAGGTGATTGCCCGGTTCCTCGACCTGTACAAGAACGATTCCCCGCGCGCCGCTACCGATTGGTATTACCGGTTCAGCCAGGATACCAACTATATCCGGCGCGACCGGATCGCAAAGGATATGCAGTGGAAGGCGGCGACGCCTTACGGCGAGCTCGATATTACGATCAACCTTTCCAAGCCCGAAAAGGATCCGAAAGCGATCGCCGCCGCGAAAAATCTTCCGGCCTCGAATTATCCGCGCTGCCTGCTCTGCTATGAGAACGAGGGCTACGCCGGACGCGTCAACCATCCCGCCCGGCAAAACCACCGCGTGGTGCCGGTGACCATCAACGGCAGCCCCTGGTACCTGCAATATTCGCCCTATGTGTATTATAATGAACACTGCATCGTGTTCAATTCCGAGCATACCCCCATGAAGATCGACCGCTCCTGCTTTCGGAAGCTGCTCGATTTCGTAACCCAGTTCCCGCATTATTTCGTGGGTTCCAACGCCGATCTGCCCATCGTCGGCGGCTCGATTCTGGCGCACGACCATTTCCAGGGCGGGCATTATACCTTCGCAATGGAACGCGCGCCGGTTGAAACGCCCTTGACCTTCAAGGGCTTCGAAGATGTCGCGGCGGGCATCGTGAAATGGCCGATGTCAGTCATCCGGCTGCGCTCGGAGGATACCGAACGGCTGGTCGACCTTGCCGATCGGATCCTTGCAAAATGGCGCGGTTATTCGGACGAAGCCGCTTTCATCTTCGCCGAGACCGACGGCGAACCGCATAATACGATCACCCCCATCGCCCGCAAACGCGACGGGAAGTTTGAACTGGATCTTGTGCTCCGAAACAACATTACGACCGAAGAACACCCGCTCGGCGTGTATCATCCCCACGCGGAACTGCATCATATCAAAAAGGAAAATATCGGCTTGATTGAGGTCATGGGCCTTGCCGTCCTCCCGGCGCGGCTCAAGGAAGAACTCGCCGTACTCGCGGATAAGCTCGCCGCCGGGGACGACCTCCGCGCGGATGAACGCACCGCAAAGCACGCCGATTGGGCCGAGCAGTTCGCCAAGGGCTATGATATCACGGCGGAAAATGCGTTTGAGATCCTGCAAAAGGAAGTTGGGCTGGTCTTTGCGCAGGTGCTGGAGCACGCCGGCGTTTATAAACGCACCCCGAACGGAAGCGCCGCTTTTCAGCGCTTTGCGGCTTCGGTATAAAATATCCGGAGCACAGCCTTTCAGCCGGGGAAAGCCCTGGTGCGCCACCCGGTCAGGAATCGGATTTGGAGCGGGATGTTCGCAGGGCAAGGACGATCACGCAGCCATGCGGAAATCCAGCCCAAGGACGAGTTTGCTTTCTGGCGGGATGGAACACCAGCGGTTGGCGGGATATTCATTTTAATACGGCAAAAGGCGGCGGAACGTTGAATGCGTCCCACCGCCTTTTTATTGCATCCACGCTTCCATGGATCAAACCGCGAACCCTCATGACTGCGCCCGGCGTATTGCGGCGTGCCAGCCTTCCAGACGGCTTTGCCGCTCCTCCGTCTCGATTTCCGGCCGGAAAACTGCCGCCGGGATTCGACTGAGCTGTTCCCGATCCTTCCAGAAGCCGACTGCAAGCCCGGCAAGATATGCCGCGCCAAGGGCGGTCGATTCGACGCTGCCCGGACGGATCACCGCCGTGCCCAGCAGGTCGGCCTGCGTCTGCATCAGGAAATCATTTGCGCTTGCGCCGCCGTCGACCCGCAGCCCCGCGAGGGGTAAATTAGCGTCGGCGCTCATTGCCGCTACGACGTCGCAGACCTGATAGGCGACCGATTCCAAAGTGGCGCGTACCAAATGGCTTTTATTGACCCCACGGGTCAGGCCACAGATCACGCCGCGCGCGTATGGATCCCAATAGGGCGCGCCAAGCCCGGTGAAGGCGGGCACGACATAACAGCCGTTGCTGTCCGGGACGGCCCGGGCAAGCCCTTCCGTCTCGGCGGCGTCGGAGATCAGCCCCAATTCATCCCGCAGCCACTGTACCGCCGCACCGGCAGAAAAGATGGAGCCTTCCAGCGCATAGGTCACTTCGCTGCCGCTCCCCCATGCAATGGTCGTGATCAATCCATGGCTGGAGTCGACCGGATGCGATCCGGTATTCAGAAGCAGGAAACAGCCGGTGCCGTAGGTGTTTTTGGCTTCGCCCGGTTCAAAGCAGGCTTGTCCGAAAAGCGCCGCCTGCTGGTCGCCTGCCGCGCCTGCAATCGGGACGGCCCCGCCCAGCAGCTCCGGCATGGTCTCGCCAAAGCTGCCGCTGGATGGGCGCGCCTCCGGCAGCATATTGGCGGGGATCCCCAGCAGGGTCAATAGCTCCCCGTCCCAGCAAAGCTCGTGGATGTTATATAGCATCGTGCGGGACGCGTTCGTGTGGTCGGTCGCATGGACTTTGCCGCCGGTCAGCTTCCAGATCAGCCAGGTGTCTACGGTGCCGAAGAGCAGCCGGCCCGCTTCGGCCTGCTCCCTTGCGCCGGGTACCTGATCCAGGATCCATTTGAGTTTGGTGCCGGAGAAGTAGGCGTCAAGCACCAGGCCGGTCTTTCGGCGAATGATGTCCGCGAAGCCGCGTTCACGCAGTTCGTCACAGTATCCCGCAGTGCGGCGGCACTGCCAGACGATGGCCGGACAAACCGGTTCGCCGGTCTCGCGATCCCAAACGACAACGGTTTCGCGTTGGTTGGTGATGCCGATCGCCGCGAGGTCGGATGCCTGTAGTCCTGCGTCGGCCATCGCCTGTTTTATCACGGCAAGCTGTGTCTCCCAGATCTCGTTTGCATCATGCTCGACCCAGCCGGGCTGAGGATAATATTGTGGGAATTCGCGCTGTGCGGAGGCATGGATATTGCCGTCGTGATCGAAAATGATACAGCGGTTGCTTGTCGTGCCTGCGTCGAGGGCCATAATATATGTTTGCATAGGGTGCTCCTTTCGTTGGATGGATACCTGGGATGGACCGGTTTATATTCCGGATGCGGCAGGGACGTTCCACAGTCAGGCGAAGGCGGTTTTCCGAAGACGTTCGGATGGGATGCAGGGAAACGCGGCGCTGTACATCAAACGGAAGCCTTGCGCATCCGCCAGTTTTCTCTGGGGATGCAGGTTTTGAATCTGGATAACCCCCGTCCCGCCCGCAGGCGAGTGGAGATGCGAAGCATCCCGGGGTCTGGGGCGAAAGCCCCGGCGGGGATGCAAGGGGCGGCGCCCCTTGCCGCCGTCCGCGTAGGACGCCGCTCCGGCGAGGAGCAGGGTTCCAAGGGGCAGCGCCCCTTGGCGCCGTCCGCGAAGGACATCATGCGTGGAAGACGTTCGGGAGGTGCAGATCGGTCTTTGGTACCTTGTCCCAGTCGAAGCGCGCGATCAGGTCGGCGGCGCGTACCGGCGCAGGGGACGGGGCAAGCCCCGCCGCAAATGCGAGCGCTCCCACGACCTGCTCCGGGGTGAATCGCTCCCGCAGCAGCCCCAGGTCAAGATCGTCGTCCCGCTTGGATAAGCGCCGCCCGTCATGGTCGACCAGCAGCGGGATATGGTAATATTGCGGCGGTTGGAAGCCGAACAGACGGTGCAGCCAGATTTGCCGGGCCGTCGATTCCAGCAGGTCGCGCCCCCGCACAACCTCCGTCACCCCCATCAGCCCGTCGTCGACCGTGACCGCAAGCTGGTAAGCAAAGACCCCGTCCGAACGGCGTAAGATGAAATCGCCGCATTCGCTGGGGAGGTGTTCGGCGTATGCGCCCTGCACCCCGTCGGTGAAATGGATCGTTTCCTCCGGTACGTGTACCCGCGCCGCCGGGGAACGCTGACGGCGTTTTTCAGCAATCGCTTCCGGCGAAAGGTGATAGCAGGTTCCTGCGTATAGTACCCGGCCGTCCGACAGGTGCGGCGCGGATGCCGCGTGCAGCGCCGCACGGGAACAGAAGCAGGGGTATATTTCCGCCCGCCCGGCAAGGATGGCATAGTATTTTTCATAAACCGGCGTGCGCGCGCTCTGATAATATTCGTCGCCGGAAGCCGCGCCGCCCGCGTCCCAATCCAGCCCCAGCCAGCGCAGGTCGTCCTCGATCAGGTCGGCCAGTTCGCGCGGGCAGCGGTCCGGGTCAAGGTCTTCGATGCGCAGCAGGAACCGCCCGCCCTTCGCCCTGGCAGACAGCCACGCCAACAGCGCGCAAAGCACGTTGCCAAGATGCATCCGCCCGCTCGGGGACGGCGCAAAACGTCCACAGGGGATCATATAAGGGTTTCCCTCCTTGTATTTTCCTTTGCAGGCGGCGGAAATCCGGGACAGCGTCCCCCTCCGGCCTTTTCTTTTATTGTAACACACCAGATGGTGAAAATGAAGCCCGAGATCACGCGCCTGCAAAAAAAGCGTTGACAGCCGGTGGAAAACGTGGTATGCTGAAACTGCAAAACAGGGGAGCTTGCCGAAAGCAGGCTGAGAGGGGGCGTGACGCGCCCCGACCCGGGAACCTGATTCGGATAATGCCGACGTAGGGAAGTACAGACGCCCGCTTTTGCGGGAAGGCGCTGGATATACCCGATGCGGTATATCCTTTTTTGGTCGTTTGCACGCCGCCGGGGACGCCCGGGAAGCGGAGGGGGAGCGCCCTACGCTTTGGCAAGTCATCCGAACAGCGAGGGAGCCCGTGTTTCGGGTTGAGAGGGCAAAAGCGATTGCCGACCGGCTTTTTCTGTCCCGCAGGGAAATCTTTCTGCGCCTGCGGAAGGAAAAAGAACGCGGGTCCGCGCGGGCCTTCCCGCTGTCTGGTCTGAGCGCTCACAGACTGCGGCAGGCTGCGCGATCCGCTGCCTGCCTTTTCCATGCGCGCCGCCGGGGAACGCTCCCTTTTCGGCGCGCCAAGGGAAAGGAGGAAAAAACGTCTGTCTGTGAGGAGTTTTGACAATGAAAGACAAAGGAATCAGCCGTGAGCTTTTGCTCAAAGAAGTCGTTCTCGCGATGCTGGTGGCGGTAGGGGTCGTGATATCGCCGATCCTCCGCGTGGAGGGTATGTGCCCCATGGCGCATTTAATTAACATTGTATGCGCGGTGCTGCTGGGGCCGTGGTGGTCGCTGCTGTGCGCGGCGCTGATCGGCGTGATCCGGATGCTGTTCCTGGGCATTCCGCCGCTTGCGCTGACCGGCGCAGTATTTGGCGCGGTGCTGTCCGGCATTTTCTACCGTCTGTCGGGCGGTAAAATCCTTGCGGCGTGCATCGGCGAAGTGATCGGCACCGGCATCATCGGCGCGACTGTCTCTTACCCGGTCATGACGCTGCTTTGGAATGGTACCGGCGCATACAACCACCTGACGCTGTTCTTTTACGTGCCGTCCTTCATCGGCGGTACGCTGATCGGCGGCGCCGTGGCGTTCCTGCTGCTGACAGCGCTCAGCCGCAACGGGCAGCTTGCGCAAATCCAGAAAAAATTGGGGGCGAAGGTCTATGACCATACAAAAGCTGCTGGAAGCACGGCAGAGCATCCGGTCTCATAACCCGCTGGTACACTGCATTACGAATCCCATTTCGATCAATGATTGTGCAAACGCGATTTTAGCGGTCGGCGCGCAGCCGATTATGGCGGAGCATCCGCTTGAAGCGGCGGCGATCACGCGCAGCGCTTCGGCGCTGCTGGTCAACCTCGGCAACGTGACAGACGCAAGGCTGGAAGCGGCGCGCGTATCCGGCGGGGAAGCGCTGGAACACGGCATTCCCTGCGCGCTCGATCTCGTCGGGGTCGGATGCAGCCTTTTACGGCTGCAGTTCGCCCGTAAATTCGTGGGGGACTTCCACCCGTCGGTTATCAAAGGCAACCTGACCGAGTTAAAAGCATTTGCCGGAACGCCGTCTCAGGCGGCAGGCGTTGACGCGGCGGCAGGGGATTGCCTGACGCCGGAAAACACCCCGCAGATTGCCAACCAGCTTGCCCGTTTATCACGCCGCACCGGCGCGGCCGTACTGGCAACCGGCGCGACCGATCTGGTGACGGACGGCGAACAGGTCTGGCTGCTGCAAAACGGCGTGCCGCTCCTTTCACGCATTACGGGAACGGGCTGCGTCGCGGGAGCGCTTACAGCGACTTACTTATCCGCGTGCGGCGCCCTGACAGCAGCAGCGCTTGCGGTCTCCATGCTGGGCATTGCCGGAGAACGGGCGGCGCAGACCGCCCGAGGCGCCGGCAGCTTCCGCACAGCATTGCTGGACGAATTGAATACGCTGGACGACGCGTCCTTTGCGGAAGCGCTCCGCTGGCAGCGTCTTTCCGATGTATCATTTCGGAGGGTCCCGCACCCTGCGCTGTCCGAATTTTAGGGGGATCGCCGCTTACGGCCTGCGAATGAACGCTTCAACCAACAGGGAGGTACTACACCGATGCATTTTGATTTAACCTTATATCTGGTTACCGATTCGACCGGTCTGGAGGAGGACGCCTTCCTCGATAAGGTCGACGCCGCCTGCCGCGGCGGCGTGACCCTGCTCCAACTGCGCGAAAAAGAGCGCGGCGGCAGGGATTATCTGCATCTCGCCAAACGGGTGCGTGAAATTACGGATCGCTATCACATCCCGCTGCTGATCGACGACCGGATCGATATTGCGTTGGCGTGCGGCGCGGCCGGGGCTCATGTCGGACAGGAAGACCTCCCGGTCGATGCAGCGCGCCGCCTGCTTGGGCCGGACCGTATCTTAGGCGCAACCGCGAAAACCGTCGAACAGGCGCTGCGCGCTAAGGAACAGGGCGCGGATTATCTTGGGGTCGGCGCGATTTACCCGACCACGACGAAAGTCAAAACCGTGCTGACAAAGGTCGAAACGCTTGCGGAAATTGTACAGGCGGCCGGCCTGCCCGTCGTGGCGATCGGCGGTTTGAACCGTTCGAACTGCGATATCTTAAAGGGCAGCGGCTTTTCCGGCGTCGCAGCGGTTTCCGCCATCATGAAAGCATACGATCCGGAAACCGCCGCCCGTGACCTGAAAGCAAAGATTCAGGCGCTGCGCGCCTGACTTTGTACGGCAACTCCGACTGCATTCTTTTCACCGTTCGAAAAAGCCCCGCCTGTTCAGACCGAGCTGACAGGCGAGGCTTTTTCATTCCGGCAGTACGCAGATGATTGGAACCATCCGCAATGCGCTTCATTGGCCCAGCGCGCGGTGCAGAAAGGTTACGATCTGTCCGCGGGTACAGGTCATGTTCGGGCTGAAAGAGGCCGCGTCCGTGCCGCTGGTGATCCCCTGCCCGACTGCCCATGCGACAGCCTCTGCGTATTCCGCATTCGCGGGCACATCTGCAAAATTGCTGCCCTGCGCAGCCGTCCCGGTAATGCTGGCGAAGGCTGCCGTATCCGGCACGACCAGATACTTGTCCGCAATCACACAGCCGCTGTCCGCGATCGTTTGCGAACTCAAATAACTTGGCGTATCCCAATCCGAACGATAATGCAGCACGCCGTCTGCATCCATACGGATATCGCCAAATCCATCAATGGTATCCGGGCCTGTTTGTTTATACGGATTGCCGCCGCGCACCGTCATATTGCTGTTCGGACGCGCCGTAATAATCGTATAGGTTTGTTCCCGGGTCTCCGCCGGGTGATATACGTCCTCCATATCGCTGAACGCATCCTGACAGATCGTCACCGTTCCGGTTTTCGTTGTGACCGCGTCAAATTCAATCGTGACCGTATCCCCGGCGGAATCCTCGCAAGTAA
Organism: uncultured Eubacteriales bacterium; assembly: GCA_910586105.1. GTDB lineage: Bacteria > Bacillota > Clostridia > Oscillospirales > Butyricicoccaceae > QXXE01. Next base: position 16,404 of record CAJUGU010000004.1, read on the forward strand.
TGCCGTAAGGCGCAAATTGGCTCCCGCCGCCAGCCGCGGAAGGACCCAGCTTCCAAAGATACGTCACAACCATACTACGGGTGCAGGGCGCATTCGGGTTCAACCAGCTGCCGGATACCAGCCCCTCTCCAGCCGCCCAAACCGCCGCTTTATCATAATAATCACCGCGCGAAACATCGCGGAACGGATTTCCACTCACAGGCTCCGGGGCCCCGTTCGCCTGCCAGAGGAAGGTCAAAATCTGCGCCACCGTGCAGGTCTGATCCGGCGAAAACGTCGTTGCGGTCGTACCGCTGGTAATTTGGTTTTCCACCGCCCATTTCACCGCGCCGGCATAATATTCCCCGGCGGCTACGTCTGTGAATCCTCCCGCGCCAACGCCTGCCGCCGGTCCATTCGTCCCCGCACTGGCGGCAGGGGCTGCGTTCGCCTGCGCAGAAAGCAGGTTCCATACGGTTTGATAGGTAGGGTCATGTTGACCGCTCTGCAAGACGTCTTCCCTATACCAGGACTGCCCGCCCGCCTCAAGGAATGCGTCGCCGACCACGGACGCCCCGCGGTATTTCTGTATCCGGTTTCGGTATTCGTCCCGTGTAATGGCTTTGTAACCGCTCCCGCTCGCCTCATGGGAAAAGTCGGTGCTGTTGTTCTCGTCTGCAAGCGAATCGCTCGCCATGCCGGCCGGTTCCTCATTCCACCAGGCGGCTAAGCGCTCCCAGCCATCTGCGGAAATATAAGTATCGGTCACGCCATGGTACCCCGGATGCCCGGTCGCTGCAGACGCCCGAATGCAGAGCGTTCCGCCCAGGGAAATGCAGCTCATTTCGGTTTCCATCCCCGCCTCGCATTCTGCGCTGGTCGTTTTTACGGCAGCTCCCTTTTGAATCTGCCAGATATCCACCGTCGCATTATGGTATGCGAAACCGTTCCCATCCGGTTCCGGGGACGAGACTACGATCAGTTCCGGCGATCGGTCGCCATTCATATCCCGCAAGTCTGCATACAGCACGGTCTGCCGATAAGCTGTCAACTGGTTGGCAAATGCTTTTGCACCCGCAGCGTCCAGGCCGGACGCATCCGCCGCCACCGCCGGAGCCATCGCTCCCAGGCAGACAGCCAGCGCAAAAGAAAGCGGTCTTTTTTTCATCTGTGCTCTTCCTTTCTCGGTCGTTTTCGAATTGGGCGTCCATCTAAAAGAGATCGGCGCAGGGATGCGCCCCTGATTTGCGTGCGTATGAAACACATATCATCATTTTATCGAATAGTACAATCAATTGCAAGGGATATTGGTAAAGTTTTCAAAATAAAACGTCCCTGCCTTGCCTTATCCAATTCAAAACCAGAACCCGCCATCGGCCAAGCGCTCCGACGGCGGGTTTATTTTTCAGGCTGCCGACCGAACGGTCAAGGTATAGGCATCCATGCCCGGCAGCAGCTTCAGCAGCGATTCGACCGATGCACAGGCTTTCTCGTCCGCCGAGGTCAACAGGCCGTTTTCGATTGCACGCGTTTCTGTCGCCTGCTTTTCCGACGCAGCGAAGCTGGTATAATCCTCGATCTTAATCGGGTTAAACAGATTGCGGCTCTCATCAAAGACCTCGATGCTTTTCTCAGGGATCTCGTGCGAAAGAACCGCAGCGGCGGGCAGCGTCACCGTCACCGCCGTTTCGGAAACCTCGATCTGCACCGCGCTCAGGTCGACCCCGGCCTTAATGATCCCATCGTAGGAAATGATGAAGCTTTTCGTGGTGAACGGCACCTTCCAGCCGTAAAAATCCATCTGGTTTTCGAATTTTCCCATATTGGTGTAAAAATATTCGACCGAAACCAGCTCCTGCACCGAGCGCAGGCTTTCCCCCAGCAGGTCGCTGGTAATCTCCGGCTGGCTTTCGCGCCCGGCCACGTGCATCCCATACAAGAACATGGCAACAAGCAAAACGCAAACGCACAGGAATGCGAACAGCTTCGGCATGAGCCGCCGCCGCGGGCGGGCTTCGTATTCACGTTTTGGCATTTGGCCTCCTTTTTTCCATCCGCCGCACGCGCGCTACACGTGCGCGTGCTTGATAATCCTATAAATCACCGCGTGCTCCATCACAAGCGGCTGGTGGTAACCAAAGAAAATCACGCCGTCAACCGGGGACGTAATCCGCGCGACCGTATCGCCATTATAGGGGTCGATCAGCTCGGCGAGCATTTCACCGCGCACAACTTCGTCCCCCGGCATTTTTTTGGCCAGATAAACCCCGCCAGTCGGACTCAGGACACTGACCAGCTCATTTTCCCGGATTACGGACGCAATATACCCATTGTGGCAATGATAGCGCACCAGTCCGATCCGGTTCAAAAAGCGGAGCACCGAATCGACCGCCTGCCGCGCGGACAGCTCGTCGATCTGGTCAGTCGCAGCCGTATAGACCGAAAACGCATTCGTGTGCCACAGCTGCCAGTTATAATTCAGCGTCGCGGTGTCATACGGACGCGGCGGGCGGATCACGACATAGGGCAACCCGAACAGGTTCGCCAGGCTGGTCGACTGATACCCCGTCTCCATCATACGCACATGCGGGACAAAATCCCCGGGCAAATAAAACGAAGTGAACTGCACGCCATAGGAGTAATCGCGCACCTGCCGGAAAATACCGTCCGCCAGCCGCTGGGTAGTCTCGCCGTAGTCGTAGCCGGGGAACATCCGGTTGATATCGGTATGGTCAACCGCCCAAAACCGGTTGCCGGTATTCATGGAATAACTCGCCCCCGCCGAAGGAATGACCAGGATCTCGTTGTCATGAGCGATCTGCCCCCGGCTCTCCAAGCCCTTGAGCGCTTTCACGAGCTGGGAACAAACGAACTGCTGCTGCACCTCATTGCCGCGGATCGCGCCAACGATGCAGCATGCTTTTTCCCCTTTGCCAAACCGGAACCCGACGATCTGCAGCGGATCCCGATAAGGGGCTTTTAATGTGAACAGGACATCACGGATCAAAACGCGGCACCTCCCAGCAGGATCCGGGCGAGCATGCTGCCCGCATAGCAGGCCGGATACTCGCGCAATGTGAACAGCCAGCCGCTGCCAGGAGCAGTCACCCGCTGGACGACTTCGCCGCGCAGCGGGTCAACGATCTCGCCGATCAGCGCGCCGCGTTCCACCTGCGTACCAAGCATGGCAGAGGGGATAAACATCCCAGGACCCTCGGCGCTGAGCAGGGCAACTTCCCCGTCGACCGATTCGATCGGCGGCTTGATGGGGGCGGTTTCCCCCGACCAGACGCCCAAGCGCGCCATCAGCGCCAGCAGGCCGTCTACTAACTGGTTGCCAAAGGAGGGGGTCAAGCGCAGCCCGATCCCCATTTCCACGACCAACGCCGGGATCCCCGCCGCATTCAGTGAATACGCTAGGGTCGCTTCCAATACGGTCGCGCCTGCATGTACCCAAATAAAATCCGTATTCAGCAGCCGCGCGAACGGCAAAAGACGGTCGACGGTATTTTCCCCCAGCCGCACCTGCGGCACTTCCCGCAGGAAGATGTTGGAAGCATGGATATCCACAACGCAGGCCGCGCCGCGCAGGTCTTCCATCAGCGCGTGGGCAAGGAATTCCGCTGCCGGGCCGTCGTCGCCGCCGGGGAAAATGCGGTTCATGTCCAGATCGAACATTGGGATACCACGGGTGATCGTATCGAGCCCTAACGGGTTCGCCGCAGGGTAAATATCGACGATGCCGGTCAAATGTTCGGCCTGTTCATGGATACGGCGCTGAAGCTCATAGCAAACATATTGGCCTTCCAGTTCGTCGCCGTGGGTACCGGTCACGATGCACAGGCGCGGGAGCCCTAGAAGATCCCCCGTTGCAGGGGCGAGCCGGTTTTTTCGAATCGAAAGCCGCTCATGAACGGGCAGGGCGGCAGAAACTACGGTTTGCAGCAAACAAGATCAGTCCTTTTTGATATCGGATGAAGCCCTGCGGAAACGACCGCAGAGCGCGTGAGCACAAGGCTAAATAAGAGAGCATTTGAAAAGCAGCGCGGCAAGACGCAAAAAATACATGAAACAGGAGCAGATCCCGCATACATCCCGAAAAGGCCGCCGCACCCGCCGCTTCGCCCCGCCGTCCTTTTGGCGGGGCGAAGGCGCACGCATGGGCGATCCGGAACGCACCGATCCCCGCCGCAGCGGAAAAGGGGAGTCCAGAGGGGCTGCGTCCCTCTGGCGCCGTCCGCGCAGGACCGCCGTCCGCGTAGGACCGCCGTCCGCGTAGGACCCACCGTCCGCGCAGGACCCGCCGTCCGCCTCAGTCGCGCCCTGCCAGACTGCCCGTGAGCTGGACGCCGTCCAGCACGCAGCCGTTCGAGAAGGCGGCAAGGGCAATGTCGTCCGCGTCGCGCCCATGGGCGAGCTTTAAGCTCAAGGGGCTGTGCCGTTCGCCCGTGCGCGGGTCGACCGGCATCCAATGCCAGCCGTTCCAGACCTCGATCCAGACCGCAGGGCCAAGCAGATCCAGCCCCACTACATAACGGGCGGAAATGTCGTCCAGACGGCAAAGCGCCAGAATGATATGCGCCATGTCCTCCGGCGAGCCGGAGCCTGCCTCCATCGCGTCTTCCGCCGTGCGCTGCCCCGGCGCGGAAGAATGACAATAAAACGTATTGCCCAGCATCCGGCAGAAATGGCAGGTACGGTCGACCGCGTCGCCAACAGCAGAATTGTGCAAATAAAAATTCCGCAGCAAAGGGCCGATCCCGGCCCGCCCCGTGGCGTCGCTATAAAAGCCAAGGCTGTCCACCTCCGGCTGCAAAGGGTCGATCAGCGCCTTGCCCGAGACCGTGCAGGCAAAACGCGCGCTGGTGCCATAACGGACGCCGGTCAGGATCCGGTTGCCCAGCAGATCGCGCTTCTCGCCGCTGATCTCGCTCTCCCGGATATCGCAATGCTCACGCTGGATGCGCTGGCAAGAGGTATCGGCAGGGATCCGGATCGCATAACCGAAATCGGTCGCCGGGATCGCCAGCGATGCGGTCACAGTATATGAGTAGGTAACGGTCGGCATAGACATCCCCCAATCCATGTTGTTAAAACAGGCTCTCAGGACCTTGCATACTATTATACCGGATTTCTGCGGAAATAGCAATGCGATTTTTGCAGGAAAAGCGGTTTTCGTGCAGCACGCGTGCAATTCACGCCGCCGCCAGCCCCGCTCGCGCCCAGGGGCGGCACTCCCCCTCGCCCCTTCCCTCCCTCCCGAAACCCCGCGATCACAGGGGAAAAACGACGGATCCGGCGCTAATTTATGCACGGATGGGCAGGTTTTGGAGCGCTCGAAAAAAATGTAGGTTTTTAACAGATCTTGCCGGTTTTCGCCGTTTCACCCGCCCGTGCATTCGAAAAATGCACACTGCACGGCGGCTACAACAAAAAAACCGCAAGCGCAAGTGGTGAAATGTACAAAACGTGTTGGCGGAAAATGGGCAATTCCACGGAATCATTTGTGAAGTATTGACGAATCGCGTGAAAAATATTATGATATAGGTAAACGAAACGTACAACGGCACGTTTCGGAAACCACATTTTAATTCCGAGCGAAGTGAGAAGCGCTCCGGGAGAAGAAAAAGAGAGGTATATGTTATGAAGAAGATCCTTGCAATGCTGCTTGCGTGCATGATGGTGCTGAGTCTGGCCGCGTGCGGCGGCGGAAACGCCGGCTCGAACGACGGTTCGCAGGCTGACACCCCTTCGGACAGCGGCAGCGCCCCAGCAGATTCCGGCAGCTCCGACAGCTCTGACAGCTCCGGCAACGGCTACAAGATCGACGTGATCCTGAAGACCACCGCTTCCGAGTACTGGGGCTACGTGGTCGCAGGCGCGAACGCTTTCGCAGCCGACCATCCCGAGCATTCGGTCGACGTAAAGGGCGCGTCCTCCGAGACCGCTTATGAGGAACAGCTCAATATGATTCAGACCGACCTGGGCTCCGGCGCTTACGACGGTTTCGTCATCGCTCCGCTGCAGGCCGATATGGTCAAGAATCTGGTCGCCGGCCAGACCGCCCCGATCGTTGCGGTTGATACCGACATCGACGCTCCGGAAGTCCTGTCCTTCGTCGGCACCGGTAACGAGACCGCCGGCGCGCTGGGCGGCGCCGCCGCTGTGGAAGCTGCAAAGGCTGCCGGCTGGACCGACATCTACTGCATCGAGATCGCAGGCGTACAGGGCGACTCCACCAACGAAGCCCGTATGGCCGGCTACAAGAAGGGCGTTGAAGATGCCGGCGGCACCTTCCTCGACAACGAAGTCCAGTATGCAAACGCAGTAGCCGACCAGGCTGTTAACTGCATGGAAGCGATCATGCAGAACCATCCGGAAGGCATTGCAATCATCTGCGCGAACAACGACGATATGGCGATGGCCGCAGCACGCGCCGCAAAGGGCAACGCTGCTTATGAAAACACCGTCTTCCTCGGCTTTGACGGCATCCAGTCGGCCTGCACCGCGATCCTGGAAGGCAGCCTGACCATGTCCGTCTGCCAGCAGGGCTACGACATGGGCTATAAGTCCTGCGAAGCCGTCGTTCGGGCGCTGAACGGCGAGACCCTGGAAGAGTTCATCGACGCCGGCGCAGACGTTGTCGACGCTTCCTCTGCCCAGGCCCGTCTGGATACCCTGCAGGGCTATCTGTCCTAAGCGCTCCTACATCCTGACATGACCGGGGGCGCGGCGGAACAGGCGACTGGACCGCCGCCCCCCATCTTTTCACACAGCAAACCGTTAAGACCCTGCGCCCCTGCGGCGCGGGGAACCCTTAACACTTTGCGGGCCGTAAGTGAGAAGGCGGGCCGCACCGAGAACCAGACGTATCAACTAAATCTCGGAGGAAAAAGGTGAATGACTGAATGAGTGAATATGTAGTAGAACTGAAGAACGCGACCAAACGCTTTCCGGGCGTCGTCGCGCTGCGAGGGATGCACCTTGCCGTGAAGCCAGGCGAGATCCTCGGCCTGATCGGCGAGAACGGCGCGGGCAAGTCCACGCTGATTAAGGTGCTGACCGGCGTACATCAGCCCGATGAAGGCGAGATTTACGTCAACGGCGAAAAGAAAGTTTTCCGCAACCCCAACGAGTCCGCCGCCGCAGGCATCGCCTGCGTGTATCAGGAGCTGAACATCGAAAAGCTGCTGAGCATCACGGACAATATTTTTATCAACAAATGGATCAAGGGGCCCAACGGCCTGCTTGATTATAAGACCATGCACCAGAAGGCAAAGGAAGTCATGGCTTCCCTCGGGCAGGATGTCGACCCGACCAAACCGGCGGGTACCTTCGGCATGGGCGTACAGCAGATGATCGAGATCGCAAAGGCGGTCCTGATCGATGCGAAAATGATCATCATGGATGAGCCTTCCTCGTCGCTCGGCGAAAAAGAAGTCGAGCAGCTGATGAAGACCTGCCGCGAACTCAAGAGCCGCGGCATCGGTATCGTCTACGTTTCGCACAAGCTGGAAGAGCTGTTCGAGCTGTGCGACCGCGTAACCGTTATCCGCGATGGCGAATATATCTGGACCAAACCGGTCAATGAGACCGACAACGACGACCTGATCGCCGGCATGGTAGGCCGTACCCTGGAAAACCAGTTCCCGAAGGAATTCGGCACGAAGGGCGAGTGCGCCCTGAAGGTCGAGGATCTTCAGGAAGGCGGCGTGCTGTTCGGCGTAAATTTCGAGGCTTACAACGGCCAGATCCTGGGCTTTGCCGGGCTGGTCGGCGCAGGCCGTACCGAGACCATGCGCGCAGTCTTCGGGGCCGACCCGATCGACGGCGGCAGGGTCTATATCCATGGCAAAGAAGTACATATTAAGAGCCCCGGGCAGGCGATCAAAGAAGGGATCGCGTTCCTCACCGAGGACCGTAAAGGACAGGGCCTTGTGCTGGCACAGTCCATCCGCACCAACCTGATCCTTGCCAACCTGAAGGGCTTCTCCAAGGGCCTGTTCCTGGATGAGAAGAAAATCGAAGAAGAGGGACAGAAGAATATCAGCTCCCTGCGCATTAAGACCCCGTCGATTGACGAGATCGTCGGCCAGCTTTCGGGCGGCAACCAGCAGAAGGTGGTTATCGGCAAGTGGGTCAACACAGACGCGAGCATCTTCATTTTCGACGAGCCGACGCGCGGTATCGACGTTGGCGCAAAGGTTGAGGTTTACAATGTAATGAACAGCCTTGTAAAGGCCGGGAAGTGCGTTATTATGATCTCGTCCGAAATGCCTGAGATCCTCGGCATGAGCGACCGCGTGGTCGTCATGCGCGGCGGCAAGGTCATGGCGACCGTGGACCGCGACAGCAAGCACTTTAACCAGGAAGACATTATGAAGGCTGCATGGGGAGGAACTTTAGATGACTAAGACAAAATCCAAGAATGGCTCCAGCTCACTGGGCGTTTTGATCGCGCTGATCCTGCTTTGCGCGATCCTGGCGATTGCTTCGCCGAACTTTTTAAGCTTGACCAACCTGATGAACGTGCTGAAGCAGACGGCGTTCAACGCGCTGCTTGCCATCGGTATGCTGCTCTGCCTGATTACCGCCGGTATCGACCTTTCGGTGGGCGCGAACGCTACGTTCTGCGCTTGTATGGCCGGTATGATGATCCAGCATAACGTAAAAAGCTCGTTCCTGATGATCGTTGTGATCCTGGTTTCGGGCCTCGTATTCGGCACCATCAACGGCCTGCTGCTCACCCGCCTGCACCTGCCTCACCCCTTCGTTTCGACGCTGGGCATGAAGAACGTGCTTTGGGGCGCAGCGCTGATCGTCACCAATTCGCAGATGGTTTCCAATTTCCCGAGCGGCGTTACCTGGCTGGGCAGCAAGACCGTCTTCACGGCGATTGGCGGCGGTATTCCCGTCAGCTTCCTGCTGGTCGTCATCCTGTACATTGTCATGCATGTATTCCTCACACGGACCTCGCTTGGCCGTTCGATCTATTGCGCGGGCGGCAACATGGAAGCGACCCGTCTGTCCGGTATCAATTCGGCAAACGTGCTGACCTTCTGCTATGCGCTTTCCGGCCTCATGGCTGCGTTGGGCGGCCTGGTTTCGATCGGCCGTTCCGGTATCTGCAACGGCTCGAATGCAACCCAGCCGTTTGATACCGACGCGATCGCAGCCTGCATCATCGGCGGCGCTTCGTTCAACGGCGGCAAGGGCACCATGCTTGGTACCATGCTCGGCGCGCTGATCATTGCAGTCCTCCGTAACGGCTTCGCGCTGCTGTCCATCTCTTCGGCAGTGCAGAACCTCGTCCTTGGCCTCGTTATCATCGGCGCCGTCCTGATCGACGTCACCCGTGAACGCATGGAAGCTAAGGCCCGCCGTCTGGCTGCAAAATAATTCTTTGCGATCCTGTAAAACATCCCCGTCCGAAAGGACGGGGATGTTGCTCTTTCTGTGGCACGGTAGCCGGAGAATGAAGTAAACCGTCTGCGGCAGCAGACGGTTTATATGCGTTCGAGACTAACCTCGAACAATTGTACAGCTAAACGTTCGCAGCAACCGTTTTGGTTTCTACTTTTATTTGATTCCAGCAGACTTTCGCCCGGTTGTCAAACTGTTTTTTCGCAGCTCTGCAAGCACATAAACCCTCCCGCAAAATGCCAAAAGCTCCCTGGTCGGGGGAGCTTTTCACTTGGAAATCGATCTGCAATGATCAACGGTTTGCCTTCAAGTACAGCCTCACTCTGCGAACAGCCGTTCCGCAATGCGGAAACCTTCCGGCAGGAAAATACCGCTTTGCGCTCCCGCTTCTTCATGATACGCCGTATGGCTCCCCAGCGCCTTCCGGGAATCATACAGCAGGAACGGTACCGGCGCAGCCGTATGCGTCCGCACCCGGATTGGGGTCGGATGATCCGGCATGACCAGCATCCGGAACTCGATCCCTTTGGCCGTCAACGCTTCGTATACAGGCCGGATGATCCGTTCGTCAAGGAACTCGATCGCCTGCACCTTCAGATCCACTGCGCCCTGGTGACCCATTTCGTCCGGCGCTTCCACATGCACATACACGAAGTCGTTGCCGTCCTCGGTCAATGCGCGCACGGCGGCGGACGCTTTCCCTTCATAATCCGTGTGCAGCCCGCCGGTCGCCCCGGGAACGTCCATCACCTGCATTTTCGTGCCGACCGCGATCCCTTTCAACAGGTCGACCGCCGAGATCATTGCGCCGCGCTTCCCCGTCTTTTCCGTAAAGTCTGCCAGAGAAGGACGGGTACCCGCTCCCCAGAACCATGCCGAATTGGCCTTATTCAGCCCCCTTTTCGCCCGTTCCACATTGATCGGGTGCTCGTTCAGCAATTCAAAACTGCGCTCCATCATATGGCGGAGCATTTCATCCTCCGGCAGATAGGGGCCGATCGTCTCGGTGAGGTGGTCATGCGGCTGGCTCAGGTCGAGCACTTCGCCTTTGGCCCAGATCAGCAGATGCCGGTAGCTCGTGCCTACATAAAACTGGTACCGTTCCGATGCGAATTCCTTCCGAAGCACATCCAGCAGCACCGCTGCATCCTCAGTCGAGATCTCGCCCGAGGAGTGATCCAGGATCTTCCGCCCGGCATACGGCACGCCCGGCTCGTCGGTAAGCGTCACCAGGTTGCAGCGCAGCGCGATATCGTCCGGCTTCATATCGACGCCGATCGAAAGCGCCTCCAACGGGGAACGGCCTGTATAAGAATCCCTTGGATCGTACCCCAGCACGGCAAGGTTTGCCGTATCGCTGCCCGGCTTCATGCCTTCCGGGATGGTAGCCGCAAGCCCGATCTCGGACTTTGCCGCCAATGCGTCCAGCATCGGCGTGCGCGCGGCCATCAGCGGCGTTTTCCCGCCGAGCGCTTCGATCGGCTCGTCGGCCATACCGTCGCCAAGGATCGTGATATATTTCATCGGTTAATCTTCCTCTCCTGGGCAGGCCGGAGTTGCTCGGCCCCGCCTGCCCTTCCGTTTGTTTCCGTGCGGCGGACATTTGTCCTTCTCACTCTATTATTATGACCTGTAGCTCGTGATTTGTCCAGTCTGAATCTGCACGAGAAAGGCACAGGGAAAGCCGATAATTTTTGTCACAAAAGGCGACCGGGAACGCGCGGAAGTGCGGTAGCTCAATCACAGGCGACGCCGCCATCGTGACCTTGGCCCGGGACAAGCCTCGGGCAAGCCCTTCGCCGCTCGCTTTGACGGCGGCTTCTTTCAGTGTCCAGAAATCGAAAAAACTGTCCGGTGGGAGCGCCGCGAGCAGCGCGCATTCCTCTTTGGAAAAGAACCGTTCGGGCACCCCGCGCCGGATCTCGCGCAGCTGTTCCAGATCCACGCCCAGGGGATATTCCCCGACGGCGCACACGACCCAGCCGCCCGAATGCGACAGGCTGAAATGGAAATCCAGATAATCCGGCAGATATGGTTTCCCGCGTTTGTCCCGTGCCCGAAGCAGCGGCAATGGCGCCCCCGGATATGCTTTCTGTAAAACATGGCGCAGCAGGCGGTCGCCCGCCGCGCTGCCCGATCGTGCCCCGATTTTTTGCGCATAGATCCCGCGCATCGTTCCGCCCTCCTTTTTGCGGTCCCTTTGCCGGTCGCCCCCACGGTACGATGGCCCCCTGGCCTGCGGACCGGCTGGCAAACGGCGGCCTATGGCTGTATTCTCCGAAGAGGGAAACGCCCAAGGCCCTCTGGAAAGCCGCCGTGCCTTCCAAACAAAAACGGCGCCGGTTTTCATTGCTCCCGACGCCGCAGACATTTCCCCTGTTCTTACCAATGCTCCAGCAGGACCGCCCGGTCGAGCGGCAGCCATTGCGCGTCCGCATAAGTATTATTCAAATAAAACCGGCCGGGCGTCTCCCCACGCGGCACATACATGACTGCAAGCGTGTATTCCTCCCTGTCTTCCTCTTCCCGTTCGAAATCGGGGCGCAGATACAGGACATAGCTGTCGAACTCCTCCGCGGAAAACTCGTCGTTGAAATAATCTGCATCTACAGTCGGATCGTTCGCCAGCGTCAGGAACGACCCATATTCCAAATATCCGTTGACTGACAACCAATAGGTCATGTCGGAAAAGTCAAAGGTGAAATACAGCCCGGTATCCTCGCAATAATAGTCGCCGCCTGCAACGATGCCGTCGACCGTTTCCGTATCGCCGTCCCACTCAGGGTGATCCGGTTCAGCCGTATAATCGTCCGGATAATCAGGGGCCGGCGCATCCTCGTCAAAGAAGTGGAAACCGTTGTCCCGGTATTCCAGCTCGCTGCGTACCGAATAAAACAGATCGCCGACCGCATAGGTCAGCATCGGCAGCAGGTTGATCAGGACGACCGCTGCGATCACCGCGATCCATGCCTTCCGGCGGCGCTTTTGCGCCGCCGCTGCGGGATCCTGCCGCCCGCTGCGGTTATACGTTGAGCGCGTCTGCGCGGTGGTACGCGTTTGCGTCGTGGTACGCGTCTGCGAAGCCGTGCGCGGGCTTGTCGAAGTACGGCGCGGCGCGGCGTTCCCTGCCGGATGTACGGCGCCGCGCGCTTGCCGCTGCGCGGGCTGCGCCTGTCTCCCGTTCGGATATACGACCGATTTATGTTTCGTATTTTGGCAGGCCGCTACAGTGGAACGCGTGCCGCACATCGGGCACGACCGCTCGGAATCATCATAGTTGCAATAACAGTGCGGACATTTCATAGTCTCTCTCCCTTTCCTCGGGGCGGCGCGCCGCTTCCCTATCCTTATCATAGCACGAAGGCGCGGTTTGGGCAAGGTACTTTATGAAAAAAGCGTCCCCGATGCAGAAAAAACGTTCGGCGGCCGCCGGGCGCGGGCCTGTACCGAAAAGCGGGGCATTTCGCAGCTGCGAAATACCCCGCCTTTTCTCTACGTTTTCGGTATGTAAGCCTTATCCGACCGCTTCGACCGCAGCGATGGAAACGCCCAGGGAATCCACAACGGTCTCCATACGGGTCTCGATATCAGACTCGTTCGGGTCGCTCTCGCCGGTGATCGCGCCAAGCAGGACGTCGCAGTATTCGTCGATCAAAGCGCCGAAGTCGCCGCAGTCCTTTGCGAGCGCGGTGTGCGCATCTTCATAGCCTTCCGCCGGGTTGGAAATGGACTGGAAAGCAAAGAAGGCGTCCTTCGTCACGCGGATCTTTTCGATCGACTCGGACAACGCGTTCTCGTCCTCCGCGTTGGTCAGGCCCGCCGAAATGAATTCAGCCGTCGCTGCGGTGAACGCCGCTGCCGCATCGTTCAGGCCCTCGACTTCCGCGAGGTAGTCTTCCTTGGTCATAGCCGCCGGAGCCGAACTGGACGTATCGGCCGCGCCGCCGTCTGCGTTGCCGCTATCCGAGTTGCCGCCGCAAGCGGTCAGGGAAAGCAGCATCATTGCCGCGCAGAGCGCGGACAGGATCCGTTTCTTCATGGAATGCATAATGGTCTCTCTCCTTATAAACAAAATTGTTCCTCATGCGTACCGCATGATTTTAAAGTATAGCACTGTAAGATAGGCAATTCAAGCGTTATCTCACCAAATTTGCACAATTTTACCGCATATTTTTATGCATATCTTACAAGTCAATTCCTTAAAATCGTCATAATCTTCCAGAAAAACCCTGAAAATCCATTTTCATGCCAGAAAGGACGTATTTCCGCAGGACGCCCGGAAAGACCGTCTCCCGGTCGTTTCGGGAGACGGTCGCAGGGTTTCGTTTTACAGTCTCGAACGGTCATCGCAGCGGGATCTCAACGCCGCAAACAACGATGCTTTCCATATCTTCCAGCGCGATTACTTCATTAAACAGGGCGCTCTTGACGAATTCAGTCGACGTCTCGCCCACGCTGACGCTGCCGCCCGCGGACCCGCCAAGGTCAAGCTCGCGCCCATCCTTCAGCCGCAGCAGGACGGAAAGCTGGTCGAGCGCTTCCGATTCGCCATCCAGATAACGGCGATCGTCTTGCAGCTCAAACTCGGTGCGGTCGAGATCGACCGCGACGCGGAATGCGATCGGCGAGACCGTGATATCAGTCACCATCCCGGGCGCGCCCAGGAAGTCGACCGCCTGCCCTGCGGGGTACTGCCTGGTCGTATCCTCAAATTTCAGATCAAAGCGGAGCGTCCATTTGCCCTTGGCCAGGACGCGTGTTGTCTGCGCCTCACCGTCCCAAACGCACAGGTTTTTCAGGGTTTCCTTGGCCGAGCCGCTCGGGGTACCGCCGTCCACCGTGCGCTGTTCCACGAACTGGATCACGCCGTCGGCCGGGTCGTCATCGATGAACCAGCTGCTGCCATGCGCGACCCAGCCGTTCCCTTCCTCCCGATCCACGTGAAAATCGAAGGTGCTGTCCTCAAAGACCAGATAGCCTGCGTCGGTGACTTCGTCCCAGCCCGAACCGTCTTCCTTTTCCAGCGTGTAGATCACGCAGATGTTGTTGGCGTCGCCAATGATCGCGTCCGCCGTGATCTTAACGCCGCCTGCGGTGTCCGAAACGCCGACCGGATAGCCGATGCTGTCAATGATCTCGGTATGCGCCGTACCGAACAGCGGGGCGAAAAGCTCGCTGACTGCGCCGTTCGTCGCTTCTGCCGCGCCTGCTCCGATCGTCAGGCAGGCTGCCGCCGCGACCATTGCCAGCCCCAGCCGCGGGGCGCGATGCGCGGCCTTTTCTTTGCTCGAATTCATCAGATTGTTGATCATTTGGTCCTCCCATTCCGGCGTTACGTGGATGCTGTCCATCGCCTGCTTATACTCGTATTGATGCCTGCTCATAAGGTTCCCCTCCTAACATGCTGCGCAGTTTTTTGCGCCCGCGGCTTAGATGCGCGCTGACCGTCGCAGGCTTCTCGCCTGTCATGGCCGCGATCTCCTGTACCTGATAGCCTTCGTAATAATGCAGGTAGATCGCGTTGCGGTATTTCAGCGGCAGCGCCTGCACCGCCGCCAGCACGGGGTTGTCTTCGAATTCCGGCATTGCGACTGCGATCTCAGGGTTTTCGTCAAATCCGCTGACGCGCCTGCGCCAAAAGCTCTTTTTCAGATCCTTGCAGGCGTTCAGCGTCATGCGGATGATCCATGCGCGCTCCTGGTCGACGGTGTCGAATTGCGTCCGGCTCGTCAACAGCTTCAAATACACGGTCTGGCTGATATCCTGTACGTCTGACGTGTTGCTGAACCAGGTGTAGCTGATGCGGGCGATCAGGTCGGAATAGGTGCGCACCAGATATTCCACCTGCTCCCGGTCAAAAGATGTTTGCATGGCTTCTGACCTCCTTTCACCCATAAAACGATTTGCAGACGCGAAATCTGACAATGCGGGAAAAATTTTTTTCAAAATTTTTTGAGAAGGGGCAAAGCGCTGTCCCCTATAAATGGAAAGCTCCCTCGGAGTTCTTGAAAGCGGTCGGCTGGCTGTAAGGCGGATCGATTTGCGTGGGATACAGTCCCAATATTGGCGCAGTAAAAGGGGAGCAAGCTCTCCCCACGCCGGATGGTTTCACAGGATAGCGGCCTAAGTACGAACAGCGACCGCGCCGCACGGATCCGGTTTATTCCCGCGCCGGCTCCGCTAAAGATTCAGAAAGCCATTGGCGCACGGATTGCAGGCTGGCCTTATGGATCCTGACGATGGTTTCTTCCCATCTTCTTTCATTCCAAAGCAGTCGATTTGGCCTGATTTAAGGCACCTTCGGCACGCATTTCTTCGCCGTAACGATTCATAGCATATTCCTGATCGAATAATGCCGTCATGATATCAATAACCCCCTTTTCGCGGCTTTCCCAATATTCTTTTCACACATTGGGATCTTTACAGATCCGGATCGTTTCCAATACCGCCTGTCGGGTTCGGCCATAACGGCCTGCCTGTTTATTATACACCTTTGTAAACGTCGCATACTGGTTGATAATATCGCCTTTCCCGCTGTCATAGATCACTTTGACTCGGACATCTAAAAACGTTTTATCGCCGCCAAAGAATTCGTCTGCCAAGGTGATCCCTTCCGGTTTTGTCCCGCGTTCCCCGATATAAATCGCGTACAGCTCGGGCTTTGGCAATCCGATCCGTTTGCTGCGGTAAACGTTCCGCTTATATCGGATGGCCGAACAAATCGCTGAAGACGCTGTCTTTTGCGGTTTGTTTTGCCTTGTTGTGCGCGTTTGTTTCGCGGGCCGTTGATTCTTGCATCGGTACGGCCACCTTTGTTGTCTTGCACAGTTTCGATCTGTGTCTGCGTTTTTATGATATCACAAAATTGAGCGCTTTACAACTTATAGGATGCAGTTTCCAATCCGGATCGCGAAATGACCTCAAAAATTGTGCCGCCCGCGCAAAATATGGTAATGACCTCCGCCACGGTTCACCGGGATGGATTTCCATAACCTGCGCGAATTCCCGTTAACGGAAGTTTACCCGCGGCTGCAATAGCCGCGGGAAACCGCTTCATTGCGTCCGCGCGCCAAAAGCCTTGCCCGGCCCGGACGGAAAAATTTCGTTGTAAGGCTGTACTTTTCGAGTAAAATGCGGTACGATATAAGAAACCCTAACGCATGGGATTTGAAAGGAGCGCCTTTGTTATGAAAAGCTATCGCAAAGAATTGTTTTTTAACCTCCCGACCCGCCGGGGGCTTGTCAACATCACCGGCCAGGTGCAGGATGCGATCCGTGAAAGCGGCATTCAGGAGGGGCTTGTGCTGGTAAACGCTATGAACATCACCGCTTCGGTATTCATTAACGACGATGAACCCGGCCTTCATCAGGATTATGAGGACTGGCTCGAAGGGCTTGCGCCGGAAAAACCGTATTCCCGTTATCGCCACAATGGCTATGAGGACAACGGCGACGCCCATTTGAAACGCACGATTATGGGGCGCGAGGTCGTTTGCGCGATCACCAAAGGAAAACTCGATTTCGGTACCTGGGAGCAGATTTTCTATTTTGAATTTGACGGGAAACGCCGCAAACATGCTTTAATAAAAATCATTGGGGAGTGATTGCCATGACGATTCCGGAACAGCTTGCCGGGATGTTTCGCAGCAGTATCCGATTGGACATCGCCGGCCCCGCAGAAGAGCGGCTTGGCGCTTCCCGTTTTGGCGGCGCGCCCGATGTACCGGATGGTTTCGAGTGGCCGGCCTATACTGGCATCGTCTATAATGAAACGGAAGCGCGGGAGCGTCCGTTGGCCTTCCTTGCCCAGATCGACTGCGCCGAAGCCGCTGCCTTTGACGCCGAGGGCCTGCTGCCCAAAACCGGGCTGCTTTCCTTCTTTTATGAGATGGAGACCCAACGCTGGGGCTTTGATCCCAAGGACGCAGGCTGCGCGCGCGTTTATTGGTTTGAAGACCCTGCGGCGCTGCGCCGTACCGGGCTGCCGGAACAACTGCCCGAATGGGCCTGCTTCCCGTCGCTGAAGATCGCGATGGCGCGCGTCCCCTGCCTGCCGGATGCGGAAGACTTCCGGCTCGTGCATGAAATGCCCTATGAAGATTGGGACGCATTCTATCAGGCAAGGGCCGCACTTGGCGTGGATGCGGAAAGCGACGGGGAGGAAGAGGAAGTCGCCGTCAGCAAGCTGCTGGGTTGGCCGGACGTGATCCAGGGGCCTATACCGCCGGAATGCGAGCTGGTCAGCCGCGGGCTTTATTTGGGCAACACCTGGTCGGCCGTTGCTTCGGAGGAGGAGATCGAAGAGGCGCGGCGTACTTCTGTAGAAGGCTGGCGGCTGCTGTTCCAGCTCGATACCGTGGAAGACGGCGATTTTGAATTGATGTTTGGCGACAGTGGGCGCATTTACTTTTACATCCGTCTCGAAGATCTGAAAGCACGCCGTTTTGATCGGGCATGGCTGGTGCTGCAATGCTATTAACTGGGGATCCACGCGTTTTAAGGCGTCCCGCTTGCAGTTTGAATGCATGCCCTTTGGATCGGATATATCGCATGCCGCGAAATCTCCGGCAACATAGCAAATCGTCCGCTTTAGCCGTAATCAAGGGAGAAACGGAATGAAAAAAGATGAACATAAGAAAGCCATATATGTTATTACCGTTTGCATCATAGGCGCTGTAATGATTTGTGTCATACCTTATTTATTTTATCTGTTTTGAACGTTCCTGATTTCGATTGGAAACGGGTGTTGTTCTGAAATGGCAGCAGAGAATGGAGGGAATGGCCGTGCGGCGGCTGCAAACGAAATACTCGGCGGAAGACTGCGCACGGCTGCTGAAAGAAGCGATCTGGGAACAGCGCGGCTGGATGCGGCGGGAGCCGGTGCGCGGTTTTGTGATGGGCAGGCTCTTCCGGATCCATAACCGCGAAATGCCGCGCTATCATCAGGATCATGAACGGATCGGCTGCGTATTATACGGGCATGTGATCCAGCGCCGCGGCGATACCGAGGTACGGATCTG
The DNA here is from genome assembly GCA_910586105.1 of uncultured Eubacteriales bacterium. Taxonomy (GTDB): domain Bacteria; phylum Bacillota; class Clostridia; order Oscillospirales; family Butyricicoccaceae; genus QXXE01. Next base: position 34,826 of record CAJUGU010000004.1, read on the forward strand.
GGAATTCCCGCGCGGTCAGGATCCCATACTTTGGACGCGACAAATATTATTGGGCGTGTGTCTGTTTGCCATGCTCACCGACGGCTCGGTGATCTCCATTTTGGTTTACATGCTGCTATATGTCGTCTCGATCGGTTTCAATATCATGACTTATCAGCTCCGTGCTGAAAAATTTGAAGCGTTGACGATAGACCTGCGGTATTTTGTACGAAAAACATTGGATGCGGAAGAGATCCGCGGGGAGGGACTATGATACATCCGTTTTCCAGAACGGAACTGCTGTTCGGCCGCGAAGCCATGCGGCGCATTTATCGGGCGAGGGTCGCGGTGTTTGGGATCGGCGGCGTCGGCGGACACGCCGTGGAAGCGCTTGCCCGTTCCGGCGTTGGGGCGCTTGACCTGTTCGACGACGACGAAGTCTGTTTGACCAATCTCAACCGGCAGTTGATCGCGACCCATTCGACATTGGGCCAGAAGAAGGTCGAGGCTATGCGCGACCGTATCCTTGATATCAACCCCGATTGTCAGGTTACGATACATCCCATGTTTTACCTTCCGGAAAACGCCGATACGGTCGATCTGTCGGTTTACAGCTATGTGATCGATGCGATCGATACCGTAAGCGCCAAGATCGAACTAGCTGTGCGCTGCGACCGCTCAGGGGTACCGCTGATCGCCTCCATGGGGGCGGGGAACAAGCTCGACCCAACCGCTTTTGAAGTGGCGGACCTGTATCAAACCTCGGTTGATCCCCTTGCGCGGGTGCTCCGGAAGGAACTGAAAGCGCGCGGCGTGAAGCATCTGCGCGTGGTTTATTCCAAAGAACCGGCGCTTACGCCCGAAGGCGCAGAGAACGGGGGCGCGCTGGATACCGCACGGTCAGGCGGCAGCCGTCGGAGCACGCCCGGAAGCTGTGCCTTCGTGCCGTCCATTGTGGGGCTGATCCTCGCCGGAGAGGTCTTAAAGGGGCTGTAAGCCTGCGCGGAAGGGGCTGGTTTTGCACGGGTAGGCTAACAGGCGGGCAGGAGTTCTGCCCGCTCTTATTCCGTTTAGGGTCGATTAAAATGGAATCGGATCATGGGAACCGGAGGTGCGGAATGGAAACGATCCAAGATCAGGGCGCAGCGCGACGGGAACGCTTTGCTATTTTTTAAGGATGGTGTGCCAGTTATGATCGTCAGTGCAAGCAGGCGGACGGATATCCCGGCCTATTATTCCGAATGGTTTCTGGAACGGCTCCGTGAAGGCTATGTTCTGGTTCGCAATCCCATGAATCCACATCAGATCAGCCGGGTGCGGCTTGATCCGGAAGCGGTCGATGGGATCGTTTTTTGGAGCAAAAATCCAGCCCCTCTGCTGGATCGTCTGGATGAATTGAAAAATTATGCTTATTATTTTCAGTTTACTGTCACCGGTTACGGCCCGGAGATCGAACCGGGCCTGCCGGATAAGGAAAGATCAATCATCCCGACCTTCCAGCGGTTGGCTGACCGGATCGGCCCTGACCGTGTGATCTGGCGTTATGACCCGATCTTTTTGAGTCAGACTTATTCGATGGAGTTCCACCTTCGGCGCTTTGAAGCGCTGGCGGAACAGCTTTCCGCGTTTACGCGCAAATGCACGGTCAGTTTTCTGGATCTTTACCGGAATACCCGGCGAAACCTTTCCGCGCTGGCGTTAACCGATTTTCCATCCGGCCTTCAGGAACGGCTTGCAGGCTCGCTCGCGGAGATCGCTAAAAGGTATGGATTATGTATGGATACCTGCGCGGAAAAGATTGATTTGCAGAAATATAATATCGCGCATGCCCGCTGTATCGATGGTCAGCTTTTTTCCCGTCTGCTTGGATGTCCTGTTGAAATCGGGAAAGATAAAAACCAACGCCCGGAATGTGGCTGTGTGGAAAGCGTTGATATCGGCGCATATAATACCTGCCGCAATGGGTGCCGGTATTGTTATGCAAATTACCTGGACGCCTGCGTCCACGTAAACCATGCACAACACGATCCGCATGCTCCGCTTTTGATCGGGAAGGTTGGCGCTGAGGATCGGATCGCTGAGCGCAAGCCGCGTGTGTACCGGCAGGCACAACTCCAATTTGAGCTTTGAATGCTTGAACGGCAGTATGGATCACGCGGCCGCTTTGGCAAATAAATGAAAAACCTCCATTTTATACAAAAAGCGAAAAGGGATAACAAATTTTTTATCCGCTGCGTTAGAATTGGGTTTAACCATCTTGCTGCTGAAAGTGATCTGGTATTTGCGGTCACATGCATCTGCAATTTATTCGCCCATTCTCGGCTTCCCCGCCGCCGGTTGACATTTTTGCATACGGATGCTAAAATGAAGGCAGTACGAGGGGATGTGTGCCGCCATGAAACGCGATCGAAAAGCAGAAATTCTCGAAGTCGCCGGCCGGTTATTTGAGACCTCCGGCGGCAGGGCGTTCAGCATGCGCAGCATTGCCGCGGAATTAGGAATCAGCGTCGGCAACCTGACCTATCATTTCCCGCAAAAAAAGGACTTATTGGAGGCGATCATGCGCGATCGCCATGAGCGCTGCCGGGCAATGCCGCCCCCGGCGACCCTGTCGGAGCTGGACTGCTTTTTCCGCGCCCTTTTGCATCGCCGCACCCAGTCGCCGCCCTTTGAGCTCTGCAACGCCCCGGAGACTGCCCGCGAACTCCAAAAACTCGCTGCCGATCACATCAGCGAACTGCTTGCCGGAGCTCTCGATGCGCTCGAAGCCGCCGGTCTGCTCCGCCCGGATCCCGCGCGTCCGGCTGTCGAACAGGCGCTGCTGGCGCTGCTGCTGCTTGGCCGTCCGGCGGAGGCCTTTGGCCCCGACCCTACCCCGGAGGAGACCCGCCGCTGTGTCTGGGGCGTTCTGGGGCTCCTGCTGACCGGAACCGGTAGGATCGAACTTGAAAAAGTGATTTGAAGAGGCGAAAACCACCCGGGAAGGGTGGTTTTCGCTGTTCATATGGTTGAAATTCAATTATTCAGTGGGGGATTTGTTGTTGGTGCTGCGGAGAATACATATGATACTGTGAACGTTTGAGAAACTCCTGCAACTTCAACAGTTATGCTGTAAGTATGTTCGCCACTATTTTTCATATCTGTCTCAATGGCATTCTTGATTGCATTCTGAACAGCGTCATTTCCAGTTATCGAATCCCCATATTTCAAAGCAACAGTTCCCTCGGTTTCTACTTTATTAACAGCGTCTAGCGCCGTAAAGAGTGGCGCTGCTGCTGCGGTCACATCTGCATTAACAGTGACTGTGACCTTCATTCCGTCTACTGTCACATTTTCAGTGCTGGGGGACAATACAAACTTCTCAAACACCTTTTTGGGATATTTGATTTTTGTCTCGCCCGCTGATGTATAACCTGCCGGAAGTGCGGTTGCTTCTGTCAACACCAACACGCCTTCGCCGCTAAAAGTGAGCTTTATATTACGATTTTCCAAGTCGCTTAAAGTAGTTTCAATTCTTTCTGTGATTTCAATTTCAGTGATTTTTGTATTAGCGATTGCGGCGGTTAACTCCGTAACGTTGGCAACGCTCGCCTTGGTTTCATCCGCAGGGGGCGTTACAGGCTCGACAATCTTATATGTGATCGTATATTCAAACGTTTCGGGGGCCGTCGTGGTTGTATCGCCAGTCGTGCCAGTGGTCGTATCTGCTTGTGCGCTTGCGGTCGTGCCCGTATCGGAAACTGCGTCCTTGGTTAAGGTTACTTTTACGGATTTGCCGTTTAATCCTTCCGTTTTGGCTGCGTTATCGGTAATTAACGCATTTGCGCTTATTTCAGTTGTGCCTACCTTTGCAGTCCAGCCCTCAATCTTAAAGGCCGCTGCTAAAGCCTCGATTGCAGGAATTGCACTGGCTGGCGCTGTGCTTTCGCCTTCGTTTTCACCTTCGGCTTGCGTGCTTTCCGCGGTCAGGGTGTAATCTCCGGATTGAAAGGTCACGGTTGCCGTATTATCTTCCGCTGCCACGGTCATCAGCGCGGCAATAGCGTCAGCATCGTCCGCAGCGTTCAAATTTTCCTTGAGTTTTGTTTTAGCGGCGGCGATAATGTCCTCCGGCTTCGGATCCTCTGGCTTCGGGTCTTCCGGCTTCGGATCCTCTGGCTTCGGGTCTTCCGGCTTCGGATCGACTGCGGGAGCCTTCTCCCAGAACCCATAAAGGGTATAATCGTCACGGATCTTGGTATCGAAATCAAACAGCTTCGTGCCGCGCGTGCTTGTATACCAGCCCGCGAACCGGTATCCATCCGGGGCCAGGCTGGCGGGTACCCGCAGATCGGTCGCGTAATCGCTGCGATAGACCCGCTCGCTGTCATAAAGTTTAAAGTTCGTATTCGCGGCCGAGTTTGCCAGCCGATAGGTGACGGTATACCGCGAACTGCTCGAGCTGCTCGAACTGCTCGACCCGCTGCTGGTGCTTGACCCGGAAGATTTCAGCACGCCGTCGACCCGTGTCCCGCTGACGCCAGACTGGATCTTGACTGTCGTATCCGGGGTATCGATACTGTTATTGTTTCCAGAAATCGTCGCGCGCTTCAGGTCGCCGTCGCCCGAGATTGTGACCTTATTTGCCGCCGAGGTCAGCGACGTGACGACGCCTTTCGCCAGCACTTCCACCTCGGAGGACGACGCGCCCGATCGCAAGTCGATGCTGTCCACCTTCCCGGAGATCGAAAGCTCGGTATCCGGCGCGCTCGTCATGATCGTGCCCGCGCTCGTATTCCGCGCCAGCGAAACGGCGCTGTCGGAAGCGTCCCCGCTCAGCGTGATATCCTTCGCTTCGGTGCTGCCGGTCAGGCTGACGCGGCTCTTCGCGCCCTGTACCGTGATATTGCCCGAGATGTCCGCATCGGTCGCCGTCAGCTGGGCTTCGTCTGCGCGCACCTCCACGGCGCCGGTCACACGGGTGTTATCCAGCGTCAGCTTCACGCGGTCGCTGGCGTCGGTCACGATAATGCCGGACGCATTGCCGCGCAGCGTCACCGTGCCTGCAGTGTTGACGATCGTCAGTCCGGAAGCCGTGTAAGTGCCCGGGCTCGCGACGTATGTACCGACCGCCCGGTCAAACATCGATACGACCGCCGCGCGGTTGGTATTCGCCATCGGCTGGAACATGCCGCCGTCATTGCCGATGGCAATGCCACGGGAGGCCAGCGCGTTCACATAGCCCTGCGCCCACGGCTTGACATAGCCGGTGTTGACGGCAGGGTATGAATGGGAATAACCTGTGCTGTCCAGATCGAGCGCCTTGGTCAGCATGACCGCGATCTCGGCGCCGGTGATATTATCATAAGGACGCATTTGCCCATGGTCGTCGCCGGTCATGATACCGGCCGCGACGCATTTCAGCATAGCGGTGCTGTACCAGCCGCCGTTCAGGTCGGGGTAACGGTTCGTTGCGACCTCTTCCAAACCCATCATACCGGCGATAATGGATGCCATTTCGCCGCGGGTAATCGATGCGTCCGGGTGAAACAGGCCGTTCGCGCCGACGACTACGCCGTAGCTGCTCCAACGGTCGATCGCCGACGCGCTCCAATGCCCAACCGAATCCGGAAACTGTGCTGCGCCCGCGGCGGGCGCAGCGCTGCCAAGCAGCATGACAGCGGCAAGCGCGCTGCAAATCAGTTGTTTCTTTTTCATGGTACGCCTCCTTTGCTCAATGTCAGCCAATCAAAAGAAAAAGGGTATACTATCCCCGTAGGGGAACCTGCCTCTATTATATGAAATTTCCGTCCAAAATGCAATACCTTTCCTGAAAACATCCGGGAGAAAGCCCCCGGAAAAGTTTCCCTGCGGCGTTTATCTGCCGCAGGGAAACAAAAATGCTGCTTTTCGGGTCCTGCATGAAGACCGGAAAAGCAGCATTCCTGAAGCGGCCATGGATCGAACGAGAAAGACGGGGAGGGACCGGGGCGTCGAACCACAGCCGCATTTCGGACGGGCGCTCTGCTCACGCGCGCGGCTTGTGGTGCGAAAAAGGGGTCACTTCCCGCCAACCGTGCAGCGCGCAGCCGCGTTCATACTGGCAGTACGTTCCCTTTCGTTCTGCCGGATCTGCGGTTCGAGCGCCTTATTCAGTTTTTCGATCGTACTGCGTTCGACGCTCTGCACGATCTCACGGCGGTGTTCCACCGACGTGGGGCTTTTGGCAAACGAACAGGTTTTTGCATTCATCATTAGCTACCTCTCAATTCTTTGGTATATGGCCGCCTTCCGGTCCCTCTGGCATTCATTCGGGCAGCAGGCCCCGGCAGCCCTGCACTATCAATATAGCGGCGGAGGCCGTCGGCGGTTCCTTGGGGTCGCTGTCCCAAAGTGATTTTTTACTGGGATATGTACTAATTCTATAGCATATGCCAGCCATCTGTCAATCTATGATTTTAAATTTTCCGACCGTTCCGGCAAAATTCCAGATCGGACGGCGGCCTGACTGCGGCAACAGTTGGAAAGATTCCCATGAAACCGCGCAAATGGCTGCCAATCCCGTATGGCCTCGAACTTCGAGGCGTCTGCGCCCGCAAAATCCTCCGGCTTGCGGCGGCAGATCCGGTTCGGATAATGGACGATGATAAAGCTGTCGACCTTCGCATCGGCGGAAGACGTCGCATCGATCACGATCTCGCCCAGCACCTGGTCGTCCGCCTCCCGGGCAGATATTTCACAGACCCATACGAATTTGGGGAACACCGTTTCATTATACAGGTCGCGCACCTCGCAGTTGCCCTGCTGGAACTGCTCGTCCCGCTTTTTGCGGAAAGTACGGGAAGACGCCATAAACAGCCGGATCACCAGCGGATCCTCCTTGGAACCGCTGTCCTGAAACCGCCCGCCGGCATCCCGCAGCCACGGGGAGGGCGCCTGCCCATCCAGCGCCAGCTTCACGCCGAAGGCGTCGGATGCAAGGATCCGAAGGCAAATATCGTAAGCATCCGCGGCTTCCAGGATCATGCGTTTATAAAGCGGCACCATCATATATTCGACCTCGCAGTCGCCCAGCAGCAGGGTGTCGCCGTTTTCGTCCCGTTCGATCCGCATGCCGGTCAGGTGGTACGGCGCCTGATTGTCGTCCATGATGCAACAGGTGTCCACGATATCTGCCGTGTCGCAGACCCAAACCGCGTTGCGGCTTTCCGGATCGGTCGCGCAAAAGCGCAGGTTCCCCAGGTATTCTTTCTCCGGCATGCCGTGGCCGATGCAGATCACGGAGTGCTTGTTTTCCTCGCCCAGCTTCAGGCCCAGCGCCACCGGGATCCCGGATTCGATGTAATAATGGAGGATGTGCTGGAATTTTAGCTTGTCCATTTTATGCGTACAATATAAGCGGGGATAGAACCCGGCTTCGCAGAAAATCTTGGAAATCATTTCGTAGGTCAGCCCGGTCGTGGGGAGCCTGCGTTCAAAACTGTTTTGTTCGGCCAGACGGCTAATATCGCTTGGCAGCAGATAATGATATTCCGGATAAGTCTGGCTGTAGTAGTCCAGCAGGTTCAAAATCGTGATTTCCGCGCAGGAGGTCGTTTCACCGTCCTGCATGCTGTACGGGAACGCCCGCACATGCAGCCGCTTGCCATAGATGGTCAACCGGTATTTTGCCAGACGGATCTGGCAGCAGCCGGACGCTAAAAAGCAGTTTGGATCCAACAGGGTGCGCCCGACAGACCGCCCCGGGATCGGGCGAAGTACGATAGCGCCCGCAAAGCGTTTTCCAAGGGCCTCGGAAGACAGGTCGTAAAAGTTGCCTTCCAGCGCGCCGCGGAAGATGCACAGGCGTTTACAGAACCGCCCATAGTCAAAGTGCTTGCTGGAATAATAGAAATAATAGCTGTCGCGGTAAACGCGGTCGACATAATGATCCTCGACCACCACGGTATAGGGGAATTCCAGCTGTGAAAATAATTCGAGCAGCACGCGGAATGACATATCGTGTTCCGGTTGGTTCGGGATATCCAGCATCAGGAGGATCAGATCGCGCCGGTTTTCCTCGTTGGCAACCTCAAATACGATATTGGCAGAGTCGTTTTCCGCTGCCCTGTTTTCCTGTTCCAGAGAATCCACGCTGCACATCGCCTCCTTACTTGGTAAATCGATACAAATTATTATACTTGTTAAAGACCTTCCGCTCGCACAGCTCATCCAATATTCCGGTGTATCGCTTTGCATTTGCACCGCATTGCTCCTGATGGCGGCAATGGCAGTCCCATTTTCGGTCAGTAAGCAGATCCAGATGGATACACACACCCTCCGGGCACTCCGGCAGGATCGCCTCCACCGAAAAGAATTCATCGTTCGGGTGGCTCGTCTTCCAGTTCAGGGCCTGATAGTAGACGCAGCATTCGTGATCCTCGATCCGTGTAACATTTTGATAAAGCACCTGGAGCAGATCGCAGACGCAGCCAAGCAGATCGCCGGAACCGGGCTGTAGCCAGTTGCGGAGCAGGGTTTCCGCAAATTTGCCGGAAAGCCATTTCAGGAAGTCGGCCTGGGTGTCGGTCAACGATATACTGAACCGGGATTTGAATACCGGGGTACGGAAGGTTTCCTGGCTGCTCAGGTTCCAAAGCGCCAAGTGGGGATCCTTTACCTCATTCATCCCCTGCTGTTTTGGCAGCAGCAGGCACAGGGAAAGCCGGGCGGTATATTCGTCCATATCAAACTGCGTTTCCAGAAGCTTTTGCAGCTCGGACGGCGTATCTGTCAAATAATAAACAGGCTCTAAAACGGATCCCATAAAACGTCCCTCTTTCGTGAATGATGTCAAAAGCGTTCGGCTGACTGCATTAAAAAAACGCCTTATGAAGCATAAGACGATCCCCTGATCTCAGCTACCTCCACAGGACTTACGCTGAAATGGCAGCCGGCTTCTCAGGTCATCTGATGCATTCTTATGGTACCACAATTTTCGCACAAATGCAAGGAAAAACTAGAAGGTTTCGATGTTTTTTAAGAGTGCCGGGATCCGCCGTGAACGGAAGAAGAAAGCCACCCTTTACGGGTGGCCTTCTCCTATCGGGGTTAAAATTGAAAAGCGATTTGGGGTCGGTTATTCGACTACGACGTTGAGACCTTCACCGTCGATCTCCTCTTCGGAATTCGTCGGATTCTCGGGAGTCGTCAAATTCTCGGGAGTTGTCAGATTCTCGGGAGTCGTCGGATTCTCGGAAGTTGTCGGATTCTCGGAAGTCGTCGGATTCTCGGGAGTCGTCGGATTCTCGGGAGTACCAGGCTCCTTGTCCTCATCTCCATCCCCGGGGGCCGGGTCTTTAGGCTCTTCAGGATTCTTTGGTTCTGCGGGGGTACCAGGCTCCTTGCCCTCATCTCCATCCCCGGTGGCCGGGTCTTTAGGCTCTTCAGGATTCTCTGGTTCTGCGGGGGTACCAGGCTCCTTGCCCTCATCTCCATCTCCGGGGGCCGGGTCTTTAGGCTCTTCAGGATTCTCTGGTTCTGCGGGGGTACCGGGCTCCTTGCCCTCATCCCCATCTCCGGGGGCCGGGTCTTTAGGCTCTTCAGGATTCTCTGGTTCTGCGGGGGTACCTAATTTAATAGCGATTGAATAAGAGAAAGAACCATCTGTAGTACCAACGGTAATCGAGAAGCTCAAATCTTCGATTTTCTCCAAATCCCGACCACTAATGATTGCATCTTTGATTACAAGGTCACGTGTCGAAAGCTCACTAGAACGTGTAACAAAACTGGGGATCGTGTTTCCATTCACCACCAAAGAAGTAGCACTTGATGTGGCGCTATTAATGGTTTGCGCTACCTCGTTAATGGTATCTTCAAGTTTTCCAGTATTGTAAGTTATGGTTGCCTTGCTCACAGTAGCAGATGCACCCATACCCGTAAATCCAGCCATAAGACTTGCCTTGGCATTCGTAATTACATCGCTGGTCGGCGGTGTAGGCGGCTTCGGGGGCGGGGTCGTGCTGCCCTTCTTCTCCCAGCCAGCATACAGGCTGAAGCTCTCGGTCACGCGGTCGTCGAAATCATATTCATATCTGTAATTCAGATTATCCGCCGCCTTGCTGCTGGTAAACCAGCCCATGAACACATAGCCCCGGCGGGTCGGCTCGGTCGGTTCCTTGACGCGATCCTTGCGGTCGACATAACGGGTCTTATACAGATCGTCCTTGCTGCGGTCCTCATAGTTCAGGTAGAACCGGACGCGGTAGTCATAATCATACCGGTAATCGTAATCATGCGAACTGTCATAGCGGTGTCTCGTCCGGCTCGATGGGGTCGCGGGCGCATATTTCAGAACGCCGTTGACGCGTGTATTCGTCGCGCCGCCCATCACCTTCACGCTGGTGTTCTTGGTATCGACGCGGTTGCTGTCGCCAGAGATGGACGCATATTTCAGCGTGCCGCTGCCGCTCACCGTGACGCTGTCCGCGCTGCAATTGTATGTATTCACAACCGCGCCGGAACGGATATCGACCGTTGAGCCATTGCAATACGGCATCATATTGACCGTCGTCACATCGCCCGAAATGCTGATCGTATTATTGGGGGCGCTTGTGGAGATGAAATCGGCCCGGACGTCCTTCGTGATCGAAACGGAAGTATTGCGGGCGTTGCTGTCCATGCGGATGCCGTTGAGGCTGCTGCCGCCGGAAACGACGACGTTGCTGTTGACGCCATAGACGGCGATCTCACCGGTTACATCGGAATCGTCGATCAGCAGCTGGGCGCCTCTGGCGCGGGATTCGACCTTGCCGTTGACGGACATGCCGTCAAAATCGACCTGTACGTTGCCGCAGGCCTCGGTGACGAGTACGCCGGTCGGGTTGCCGCGCAGGCGGACGGTACCGGAGGTGTTGATGATCGTCAGGCCGGACGCGGTATAGGTGCCGGGGCTGGTGATATAGGTACCGACGGCGCGGTCAAACATCGCCATGACCGCGGCGCGGCTGGTGTTTTCCATGGGTTCAAAGGTACCGCCGTCGTTGCCGATAGAGATGCCGCGGGACGCAAGGGCGTTGACATAACCCTGGGCCCAGGGCTTGACATAGCCGGTACCGGTGGTGGGATAAGCGCGGGAATAGCCGGATTCGCTGATGCTGAGCGCATTTTCCATGATCACAGCGATCTCGGCGCCGGTGATGTTGTCATTGGGACGCATGTAGCCGTCGTCATCGCCGGTCATGATACCGGCGGCGGCGCATTTGAGCAGGGCGTCGGTATACCAGCCGCCGTTCAGGTCGGGGTATTCGTTGGGCGCGGTCTCTTCGAGGCCGAGCATACCGGCGATGAAGGTCGCCATTTCACCACGGGTGATGGCTCCATTGGGGTTGAATTCGCCGTCAAGGCCGTTGATCACACCGGTGTTGTTCCACCGGTTGATCGAAGATTCGCTCCAATGTCCGGCGGAATCGGAGAAGCGAACCGCACCCGCGGAAGGTGCGACAGTTGACAGCATCATTGCCGCCGTCAATGCGCTGCATAACAGTTGTTTCTTTTGCATGGTACTCCCTCCTTGTCACGTTATTTGCCAATCAAAAGAAATTTGGGCAGAATCTGCCCCCGCTACCATACATTATATGCACTTCAGGTGAAGATTGCAAGGGGTTTTAAAAAAAGTTAATAATTCGCTCGAAAATTGTAACATAACTGCAATGTTTGTCCGCACGGGGGGCGGCGGAAGGGAATCCCCGGAAAATGCGGCGCCGGACGCTGCGGGCGGCAGCCATCCCCGCCTTGCCAAATCCGGGCGGATGCGGTACAATAGACCTGTTCAACAGCCCCGGGGAGCCGTCCGCCCCCGGAACGCCAAGGAGGGACCCTATGTTTTTCGTGATCGGTATGTCGCCCAGGCGCTGGCAGTTATCCTTCCGGCAGCAGGGCATTTGCCCCGTCTGCGGACGCATGGCCCGCTTTGAGGGGTGGGCGTCCGCGAACTGCCTGTCGCTGTTTTTTATCCCCGTGCTGCGGTTCGGCAAACGATATTATCTCGTCAGCGCCTGCTGCGGCGCGTCCTGCGAACTTCCGCGCGAGCTCGGGCGATCCATGGAGCGCGGCGAAGTCGACCGGCTCGACCTGTCGCAATTCCAATTTTCCGGAGGCCGTCCGCAAGGCGCCTGCCCCGGCTGCGGCGCCGAGGTCGACCCGGCTTTTTCCTTCTGCCCGCACTGCGGCGCAAGGCTTTAACAATCTGTATTCATGATGGAGGGAGCACATGCAGCAACAAAACCTTTTCAGCCAGTCGGCGGACCGCCCGCTCGCAAGCCGGATGCGTCCGCAGTCCCTTGAGGAGTTCGCCGGGCAGCAGCATTTGCTCGGCAAGGGCAAGATCCTGCGGCAGCTCATCGACGCCGACCGCGTTTCCTCCATGATCTTCTGGGGGCCTCCCGGCGTCGGCAAAACCACCCTCGCCCGGATCATCGCCAACCGCACGAAAGCATCCTTTATCGATTTCAGCGCCGTGACCAGCGGGATCAAGGAGATCCGCGGCGTGATGGAACAGGCGGAAAACAACCGCCGGTTCGGGGAGCGCACAATCCTGTTCGTCGACGAGATCCACCGCTTTAATAAAGCGCAGCAGGACGCGTTCCTGCCCTATGTCGAAAAAGGCAGCATCATCCTGATCGGCGCGACAACCGAAAACCCGTCCTTTGAGATCAATTCGGCGCTGCTGTCCCGCTGCAAGGTGTTCGTGCTGAACGCCCTTTCGGCCGACGACCTGACGGCGCTGCTGCGCGCGGCGCTTACCGATCCGCGCGGCTACGGCGGGCAAAAGATCGTCATTGCGGACGACCTGCTCGAAAGGATCGCCAATTTCGCAAACGGCGACGCGCGCACCGCGCTCGGTACGCTGGAAATGGCCGTGCTGAACGGAAGCCAGGAAGGCGATACGACGACGGTCGAGCGGTCGCTGCTCGCCCAGTGCGTCTCCCGCAAATCTTTGCTGTATGATAAGAGCGGGGAGGAGCATTATAACCTGATTTCCGCGCTTCATAAATCAATGCGCAATTCCGACCCCGACGCGGCGGTCTATTGGCTCGCCCGGATGCTTGAGGGCGGGGAGGACCCGCTGTATATCGCCCGGCGGCTGATCCGGTTCGCCAGCGAGGATATCGGTATGGCGGACAGCCGCGCCCTGCAAGTAGCGGTAGCAGCCTATCAGGCCTGCCACTTTTTGGGGATGTCCGAATGCGACGTGCATCTGACCCACGCCGTGGTCTACCTCTCGCTCGCGCCGCGCTCGAACGCCGTTTATCAGGCGATCCTGAAGGCCAAAAAAGACGCCCGGGAACGGCTGGCCGAACCGGTCCCGCTTCCGATCCGCAACGCGGTGACATCGTTGATGCAGGATCTGGATTACGGGAAAGGGTATGTGTATGCGCACGATACCGCATCGTTGATCGGCGATATGGAATGTTTGCCGGATTCGCTGCAAGGCGTCCGGTATTACCTGCCCGGCGAGCAGGGCAGCGAGCTGCGGGCAAAGCAGCGGCTGGAAGCCGTCCGCGCCTGGAAACAGGCGCGGCGGGAGAAGAAGCCGCAGCCGCCGGAGACCTGAGCGGGCGCGGCCCCGCGCGGCTGCGTTCGTCCGCTCCCATAGGGGCGCGTTTTCCCGCCCGGCGGGACCGGCGGCCTGGACTGGAAGCGTCCCGCGCATTTCAGGACATCCACACGACCGTTCATGCCAAAAGCCTTGCAATTTCCCTCCCAGGGCCTAAACTTGAAGTAAGGGGCATGCCGTTTTCCGGTGGCCCCCACATCATTTTTCGATTGGAGGGAAACCCTTATGAACCCAATCACTTCCAGCAGGCTCCCCGCTTCTTTAAAGGCTCTGGCCGCAGCTGCGGAGGGAAAAAAGGCCGAGGAGGCCCGCCGCTCCGAAGAGGCCAGGGAGTTATCCGGCGTCCGGCAGTCCGACCCGCGGAAGGATCGCCCCCGCGCGCCGCAAATGGATGCGTACATCCCGGCGGAGCCGTCCGCGCCGACCGGCCTTTATTGGGTCGGACGCGATGAAAACGGCGATCCCGCGATCCATTTCGACGATCCCATGCGCGCGGCCCCGGCACAGGACGCGGACGACGCGCCCCGCAGCGCCGGCACCCCCTCGCCGCAGGATGGGGGGCCGGGACGCCTGCCCGGTAACGATGCCGCCAAGCCGGATGCCCCAGCCGAGGGGAACGCGCCCGCAAAGGATACGTCCGAGGATGAAGCCCCCGCCGCAAACAGCGCAGGCAAACCCGCAAAAAAACCGGAGGCCTGCAAAGGCAATACCGACGCCGTCGACCGGGAGATCAAACGGCTCAAGGAGAAGAAGGCAAAGCTCGAACAACAGCTAAATGCCGAAACCGATGAACAGAAGCGCAAGCAGCTTCAAAGCCAGCTTTCACAGGTCGAAAACGAATTGCGGCAAAAGGATACCGACGCTTACCGCCGGCAGCATACGCAGGTTACGCCGGTGTAAGCCATTCCCAAACGCGCAGGGCATTCGCGACGGCGTCAGGCGTTCCCGCAGGCTCGGAACGGGGATCCATTTCCCAGGGAACCCCAAAAGCGCAAGCCCCCCAAATTCCTTTGGGGGGCTTGGCTGTCTATCTATAAAGGAAGTGGAGCAAGCAGCCGTTTGCCCGCCGTCAATCCTGCAAGGCGTCGTAACCGACTTCGCCGGTGCGGATCCGTACAACGTCGACCACGTCATAAATAAAGATCTTGCCGTCCCCGATGTGCCCGGTGTAAAGCGCCTTCTTCGCCGCTTCTACAACGGTATCGACCGGGATCTCCGATACCACAATCTCCATTTTGATCTTGGGCAGCAACGTGACCTCGACCTGTGCGCCGCGGTAATACTCCGGCGCGCCGTGCTGGGCGCCAAACCCGCTGACATTCGCGACGGTCATACCGTTGATGCCGATATCCGCCATTGCGTTTTTGAGCGCTTCCAGCCTCGACTGCTTTGCAAGGATCACGACCTTATGCATCGTGGACGCGCCCGCCCGCGTGCTGACGCTGACCACAGGTACCGCCTCCGCCGGGAGCGAAACGGCCTCTTTCGCCGCTTCCTCGCCCGCCCGGGTACCCAACACCGACGGGATCGGCATGAAATCCGCATAAGCGGAGCTTAACCCATGCTCGGGCTTATCCAGCCCCATCAGCTCTTCCTCGGGGGAGACGCGCAGCCCGATCGTCGCGTTAATGATCCGGAACACGGCCGTCATTGCAACGGCCACCCATACGATCACCGCCGCGACGCCCAGCGTCTGGATCCCAAGGAACCGCGCGCCGCCGCCATATAGCAGCCCCGCCCGCTCGACTTCGACCGACGCGGGCGCATAGTAGGCGAACAGCCCGGTCAGGATCGTGCCCAGCGCGCCGTTGATGCAGTGTACCCCGACCGCGCCGACCGGGTCGTCGACCTTCAGCTTCTGGTCGACGAATTCGATGCCGAACACCACCGCAAAGCCCGAGATTACGCCGATCGCCACCGCGCCTGCGGGGGTGACCATATCGCAGCCCGCCGTGATCGCGACCAACCCGGCCAGCGAGCCGTTCAGCGTCATGGACACATCCGGCTTTTTATACCGCAGCCACGTGATGCACATAACGGTGACGGTCGCGATGGCAGCCGCCATATTGGTCGTGACGAACACCCGCGCCGCAACTTCGGCATTGCTCCCGGAAAGCGCCACGGTCGAACCGCCGTTGAACCCGAACCAGCAGAACCAGAGGATGAAGCAGCCCAGCGCGCCAAGGGTCAGCGAGTGCCCGGGGATCGCGCGCGCCTTGCCGTCGCCGGTGTATTTGCCGATACGCGGCCCGAGGATCGCCGCGCCGACCAGCGCCGCCACGCCGCCGACCATATGTACCGCAGTGGAACCGGCAAAATCGTGGAAGCCCAATTCGCTGAGCCAGCCGCCGCCCCAGATCCAGTGGCCGGAGATCGGGTAAATGACCGCCGAGATCACCATGGAGTAGATGCAGTAGGCGGAAAACTTGGTGCGTTCCGCCATTGCGCCCGAAACGATCGTCGCGGCGGTGGCGCAGAATACGGTCTGGAAAATGAGCGTCGTCCAGTCGTAGCCCGGACCGGCGACGCCGTCCGCGAAGAACTCGAAGCCGCCGAAAAACGGGTTCAATCCCCCGAACATGATGCCGAAGCCGACCAGCCAGAAAATGGGGGTCCCCAGGCTGAAATCCATCAGGTTCTTCATGATGATGTTGCCCGCGTTCTTGGCGCGGGTGAAGCCGGTTTCGACCATCGCAAAGCCTGCCTGCATGAAAAATACAAGCGCGGCGGCGATCAGGGTCCAGCCGACATCCAACGATGCGGCAAGTGTGTTGATGTCCATTTTAACAACCTCCCAAAAAAAGATGGCGTGTATCTCAGGATCGAGATACACGCCATTGTGTATGATAAATTTTTACACACGAAATAAAATTATGTCCTTTCCCGCCGGACGGGTCACACGTAGTACAGGATCTTGGAATAGGTCGGGAACGGCCAGTGCTTTTCGCCGACCATCATTTCCAGTTCGTCCGCGATCCTGCGGGCGTCCTCCATCGCCGGGATCACCACGTCGTGATAATACCGCGGCGCCGCCTGCGTATCCGCCGGGGCTTCGCCGACCTTGCTTTCCAGCGCGGACTGCTTTTCGGCCAGCGCGGCGGTCTTTTCGGTCAGCGCCCGCACCATTGCAAGCTCCGCCGGAGCGTCTACGCCGATCGACTTTTTCACGGCGACCGTGTCCGCCAGCTCCTTCGAGTAGGCGATCGTCGCGGGGACGATCTGCTTTTTCAGCATATCCAGCATCGTCAGCGCTTCGATGTGCAGGGTCTTCGCGTATTCCTCGGAGAGGATCTCGCTGCGCGACTCCATTTCGACCTTCGTATAAACGCCGTGGCGCTGGAACAGCTTCACGTTCTTGTCGCTGGTGTAATGCGGGATGGTATCCGGCGTCGACCGCAGGTTGAGCAGGCCGCGCTTTTCGGCCTCGGCGGGCCAATCCGCGCCATAGCCGTTGCCGTTGAAGATGATGCGCTTGTGCGCCTTGATCTCGCGCTGGATCAGCGCCGCAAGCGCCGCGTCGAAGTCCCGCGCAGCTTCGAGCTCGTCGGCGAACTGCCGCAGCTCTTCGGCGACCGCCGTATTCAGCATGATGTTGGTGCAGGCAATGTTAAAGGTCGAACCGGGCATACGGAACTCGAACTTGTTGCCCGTGAACGCGAACGGCGAGGTGCGGTTGCGGTCGGTGGTGTCCTTCGGGATGGCGGGGAGTACCGAAACGCCAATGCTCATCATGGTTTTGTCCACGTCGGTATGCGTCTCGCCCTTTTCGATCGCCTCAATGATCGCCTCCAGCTCGTCGCCCACGAACATCGATACGATCGCCGGGGGCGCTTCGTTCGCGCCGAGGCGGTGGTCGTTGCCCGCGCTCGCGACCGAGATCCGCAGCAGGTCCTGATATTCGTCGACCGCCTTAATGACTGCGGTCAGGAACAGCAGGAACTGGCGGTTCGCCGCCGGGGTGCGGCCCGGTTCGAGCAGGTTTTCGCCTGCGTCGGTCGAGATCGACCAGTTGTTGTGTTTGCCCGAGCCGTTCACGCCTTCAAACGGCTTCTCGTGCAGCAGGCAGTAAAAGCCGTGCTTCTTGGCGACGCGCTTCATCATTTCCATCATCAGCTGGTTATGATCGGTCGCGATGTTCGTGGTGGAGAAGATCGGCGCAAGCTCGTGCTGGCAGGGCGCGACTTCGTTGTGCTTGGTCTTGGCGAGGATGCCGAGCTTCCAAAGCTCGTCGTCCAGCTCGGCCATAAAGGCGGCAACGCGGGGACGGATCGCGCCAAAATAATGATCGTCCATTTCCTGCCCCTTGGGCGGCATTGCGCCGAACAGGGTGCGGCCGGTGAAGATCAAATCCTCGCGCTGCTTATAATCCTCCTCGTTGATCAGGAAATATTCCTGCTCGGGGCCGACGGTGGTCGTGACGCGCGTACACTCCTTGCCGAACAGCCTGAGAACGCGGCAGGCCTGTTTGCTGATCGCGTCCATCGAGCGCAGCAGCGGGGTCTTTTTGTCCAGGATCTCGCCGGTGTAAGAGCAGAACGCGGTGGGGATGTACAGCGTGCCGTCCTTGACGAAAGCGTAAGACGTGGGATCCCATGCGGTGTAGCCGCGGGCCTCGAAGGTCGCGCGCAGCCCGCCGGAGGGGAAGGACGACGCGTCCGGCTCGCCCTTGATCAGCTCCTTGCCGGAAAACTCCATGATAATGGTGCCGTCTTCGTTGGGGGAGATGAACGAATCATGCTTTTCCGCCGGGACGCCGGTCATCGGTTGGAACCAATGCGTGAAGTGGGTCGCGCCCTTGGAGATCGCCCAGTCCTTCATGGCGCTGGCGACGACGTTGGCGACTGCCGGGTCGAGCGCCGCGCCGTCCCGGATGGTCTTTTTCAGGGTGCGGAAGATGTCCTTGGGCAAGCGGTCCTTCATGACGGCTTCGTTGAAAACCATCGAACCGAACAGCTCGGGGACTCTGCTGTTAGTGTTCATTCTTACAACCTCCCATGATCTATGAAATGTTTTTTTACCAACAAAAGATTAAAAAATCGGCGCTGTAGGCTTTCGTGCCCACAGCGCCTTTGCTGTTTCCATTTGCCATTATAGCCGCGGAACCCCCGTTTGTCAAGGGGCGTCCCGGCGGATTTTTTGATTTTGGCATTTCAACAAACAAACGCCCGGTTTTGCAGGCGGAAGCTGTGCATATTGTTTGCCGCCGCCACGCGGGAGTCAGGAACCGTAGGTGAGATAGCCGAGGTTTTCCAGCACGGAGGACGCCAGCACCGCGACCAGGCAGATCGGCGCGATCCAGCGCACCATGACCTCAAACATGCGCTTGCGGCGGAAGGGGCCGGAAAGCTCGACCTCCGACGAGATCGTGCGCGCGCCCACGACCCAGCCGACGAGGATACAGGTGAAGAAGGCCACGACCGGCATAATGACCGAATTCGACAGGAAATCGAAAAAGTCGAGGAAGGCCATGCCGAACGGGCGCAGGGAGCCGATCGTGCCGCTGCCGTAGCCATAGCAGGACAGCGCGCCGAGCGCGAACGAGCACACGGTGACTACGATCGTCGAGCGGCGGCGCCCCCAATGGGATTTGTCGCCGACGATCGAAACGACGGTTTCCAGCAGCGAGATCGCCGAGGTCAGCGCGGCAAACAGCACGAGCAGGAAGAACAGCGAGCCGATCAACCGGCCCAGTTCCATGTCGGCGAACACGCGCGGCAGGGTGACGAACATCAGCCCCGGGCCTTTGCCGAGCGCCGACTCGTCGCCGCCCGAGAATGCGAACACCGCCGGAATGATCATCAGCCCCGCGAGGAAGGCAATGCCCGTGTCGAACAGCTCGATCTGGCCGATCGAACGCTCAAGGTCGTCCTCGCGTTTCATATACGAACCGTAAGTTACCATGATCCCCATGGCGATCGACATGGAATAGAACAGCTGCCCCATCGCGGCCAGCACGGTCATAGCCGAAAACTGCGAGAAGTCCGGCAGGAGGTAGTATTTTACGCCCGCCATCGCGCCCGGACGCGTCAGCGAAAAGATCGCGACGACGATCGAAAGCGCCAGCAGCACCGGCATCAGGAAGGTGCTCAGCTTTTCGATGCCCTTGTCGACGCCGCTGAGCACGCAAAGCGCCGTCAGCAGAAGGAAGATCAGGAACCAGGGCATGGGGTTGTTCAGAAAACTGCCTTCGGCGGAGATGAACCGATCAAAATAGCCGTCCGCGTCCGCAGCGATCGCCGCGCCGTTCCCGGCTGCGAATTCGCAAAAATACTTGGTCACCCAGCCGCCGATCACGCAATAATACGGTACAATGATCGCGGGCACCGACGAGGCGATCCAGCCGAGCGGACGGAAACGCCTGTCCAGCGCGCTGTACGCGCCGATGCAGGAAAGGCGCGTGCGCCGCCCAATCGCGACCTCCGTCAGCATCAGGGTAAACCCGAAAGTGACGGCGAGGATGATATACGCCAGCAAAAAGATCCCGCCGCCGCACTTTGCCGCGAGATAGGGGAAACGCCAGATGTTTCCCAATCCCACCGCCGAGGCGGCGGAAGCCAGCACAAAGCCTAACCTTCCCGTGAAGCTGCTTCGTTTTTCCTTTTTCATAGGATCCCCCTTATTTTTTCATAACCTGCGTCAGCCGCCCAGCAGCTTTTGCCAATACCCTACATAACCGACCGCAAGGATCACGATGATGACCGCAGGCGCAACATAGCTCATATAGCCGCGCAGCCATTCGGGATACTGCAAGCCTTCGCCCGCGTTCGCTTCGCGCAGGAAATTTTTCCAGCCCCAGCCGTTTTTGCGGGTGCAGAACAGGACATAGGTCAGCGAGCCGATCGGCAGCAGGTTTCCGGACACGATGAAATCTTCCAGATCCTGCACGGTGGAGCCCGCGCCCAGCGGCTGGAAGCCCGACCACAGGTTGAAGCCCAGCACACAGGGCAGGCTCAGGACGAAGATCAGGAGCAGGTTGACGACGCACGCCTTTTTCCGATCCCAGCCGAACATGTCCTGCGTCATGGAAATGATGTTTTCAAAGACCGCAATAATGGTGCTCATTGCCGCGAAGCACATGAACAGGAAAAACAGGGTGCCCCAGAAACGCCCGCCCAGCATGTGGTTGAAGACGTTGGGCAGGGTGATGAAGATCAGGTTCGGGCCGGAATCCGCCGAGATGCCGAAGGCAAAGCACGCCGGGATAATGACCAGGCCGGAGCAGAAGGCTACGAAGGTATCGAGTATGCCGACGTTTAAGGCTTCGCCGAGCAGGCGGCGTTCCCGCCCGATATAGCTGCCGAAGATCGACATGGCGCCGATGCCCATCGAAAGCGTAAAGAACGCCTGATTGAGCGCTTCGTACAAGACATTGAACAGTCCGTTTTCGCGGATCGCGTTCAGGTCGGGCACCAGATAATAGGTCAGTCCCGCGCCCGCGCCCGATAACGTGACCGAGCGCACGGCAAGAATGCCGATCAGGATAATGAGCAGCCCCATCATAATTTTCGTGATCTTTTCCACGCCCTTTTGCAGGCCGAGCGAACAGACGAAAAAGCCCAGCAGCACGACGACCGCCAGCGCCATCGTCATGGAATACGGGTCGGAGAGCATCGCGCCGAATTCGCCCGCGACCGCGTCCGGCGACAATCCGGAGAAATCGCCCATCGCGCTTTTGACCAGATACGAGAACATCCAGCCGGAAACCGGGGCGTAAAACATCATCAGCATATAACAGCCAATGATGCCGATCCAGCGCAGGAAATGCCATTTTGAGCCTGCCGGTTCGAGTTTCTGGAACGACAGCGCGATCGAGGTACGGCTGGCGCGGCCGATCGAGAATTCCATCGTCAGCATCGGCATGCCCAGCAGCAGTAGGAAGGCCAGATAAATCAGGATGAAGGCCGCCCCGCCGTTCTTGCCGACGATGTAAGGGAACCGCCAGACGTTCCCCAGGCCGATCGCGCAGCCTGCGGAGATCAGGATAAACCCGATACGGCTGCCAAAGGATTCGCGTTCTTTCATAATATCCCCCAATTTTCATAAAATCTATAGGGAAGATTTTAGCATAAAATGCGGCGTTTATCAATAGGAATCCGGTAAATTTGCAACGTGATAGCACTTTAATGTAATAGCGATAATACGTTAAAGTACGAAAACAACAGGCTCTGGGAAGGGGGCGGATCTGCGCCCCCTTCCCAGCCGCAGCTTTATTAAATCCTTACGCTTTCCCTTACGTCTTTATTTTACAACCGATCGGTTATATGTATCCATGAAAACGGCAAACCCTGTTAGAATCCAGAGGGTTTCGCAGTTTGCCTCCCTTGTTTTCGGGAGGCTTTTTATTGCATGTGAAATCTGAATAATGCACGTTTCCGATGTTTTCCGCCCCTTTTGTAAGGATAACGCCAGTAGCAACACCTCGGCGAACCGCCCGTGGCGGCGGCGAATCTGGCCGCTGAAAAAAATGTTCTCTGAACTTCTTTTTTTTGCTTCCAAGTCACAACCTTTCGTGATATAATAAAAAAAATGTTTTCCGATTGGACGGCTGTACCGGGTATGCCCCGCTTTTGGCGTCCCCATGAGCTGTCAGGAAATGAATTGTGCAACCGGCAAGGCGCGCTGTTCGTCAGGCGTGGGAAGACGCATGGCAACGTACAGGTTGCGCAGGTTATTTCTGAACAGCTCCCGGTCCTTCGTGAAAGCTCCCCCAAAACCGGGTTCGTTTCCCGGTTTTGGGATGGATCGACAAACCATTTTATTTTTTCAAGGAGGTTGTAAAAAATTGAAACAACGGATCTTTTCAATCGCTTTGGCGCTGTGCCTGTGCATTTCTAATATGCCAGTGTCCTATGCGTCAGGGGATGATTCTGAGGAAGATATTATAGAGCAGGGGGACATTACCCCTTCCGAGACCCCCCAACAGACGGAGAACAAACCGGAGACCTCTGAACAGGATGAAACCAATCAGGAAAACCTCAAACAGGGGGAAGATTCTGATGAGGAAACCAAGCAGCCGGAAGAATCCGAGCTGGATGATCCGGATCCGGAAAACCCGCTGCCGGAAAAGCCGGAGGAAGGAGAGGATCCCTTCATAGATGCACGCAATGACGAACCTGTGGCACATGTAGACGTTTCCAATTTAACTCAGCAGGGAGTCTATGATACTTTAATTGCATTTCGAGATCGGGATGGTTATACAGAAGGTACAACGTGGACTGACGCAACTCACTCTTATACTTGGCATGGCGGCCCGGTTGCAGGAAATATCACGAGCGGCACAGGCTGTGCGGCTTTTGCATTTCAGCTCAGCGACGCGGCCTTCGGAGATTTACGAGCAAGGACGTACACCACAGGAAATTTTAACATTTCTGATGTTCGCCCCGGTGATATCCTGCGGATCAACAATAACAGTCATAGTGTGATCGTACTTCAGGTAACAGCCAGCGGCGTGGTTATTGCTGAGGCTAACTACAATAAATCCGTTCACTGGGGACGCGTATTGTCAAAGGCAGAAGTTGAAGCGGCCAGCTATTTTATTACCCGTTATCCGGAAAACTATGTCGATCCGGACGACGAGACTGCCAATGAAGTCAAAGTCTCCGGGGAAGCTGGAAACCTTACATGGAAATTGACAAATTCAGGAACACTCACCATATCTGGCAGCGGCGCTATGCCTAACTATGACTCGGCTGATGCCACGCCTTGGTCTGCTCACATGTCTGAGATCCTGAACATCGTAATTGATGATGGCGTGACCACTATAGGCAACTGCGCTTTCTATGGCAGCGGCGCCCTTGGTATGAGGATTCCCGACAGCGTTACTGCAATCGGCAATAGCGCTTTTCGTGAATCTGCACTGATTTCTGCAAATATTCCTGGCAGTGTAAAATCGATCGGAAACGATGCGTTCCGTGCCTGTACAAGTCTCGTTTCTGCGGATATTGAAGAGGGCGTGGAAGCACTTGGCGAAAGAGCTTTTCGCTCTTGCAATGCGCTCACTTCTATTACTTTGCCTGCCAGCGTCACTTCGGTGGGAAGCGGCGCCTTTATGCAATGTGAAAAAATGACATCGGCAATATTTAAATCTAGCGGCACAAGTGCTTCGGTCACACTGGGCGACAGCTTGTTTATGGAATGCTGGAATCTAGCCACTGTAACTCTGCCTCAACATATAAACGCTGATGGTATCGGCGACAATATGTTTATGAACTGCCTTCTGCTCACCAACGTGACCATTCCAGAAGGTGCGGAAAGTATTGGACAGAACGCATTTTCTTCTTGCGGACGGTTAACGTGGGTTTCTATTCCAAATAGTGTAAAGTCAATAGGAATTGCTGCGTTTTCTGCATGTAATTATCTGACAGATATATATTTCGGTGGCACTGAAACGCAGTGGGGCAGTGTAAGTAAGATAGGTGATACTGCCGCTACTTTGGCTCCAAAGAATATTCACTATGAAGAAGAAGCCCCCCACGTGCATGTCTGGGCTGACACTTTAAGTAACGACGCTACCTCTCACTGGTACGAATGCCTTGCCAGCGGCTGCACCGTTGCAAACCTTGATAAGAACGGCTATGGCGAACACGAGTACAGCGAGTGGTACGTTGATAAGGACGCGACAGATACCGAGGACGGCAGTCAGCATCGGGTTTGCAACGTCTGTGGTTACACCCAGACACAGATCCTTCCCGCAGGCGGCGGCAATCCCATAGACCCGAATCCTCCAGAGAATCCCGACACGCCGGATAACCCCGATAATCCGGATACGCCCGATACCCCGGACACCCCGAGCACCCCCGGCAATTCCGGCAGTAATTCCGGAAGCAGCTCCAGCGGCGGCGGCACGGCCATTAAGCCCGCAACGCCTTCGACCAGCACGACCGAAAACACCGACGGCTCCGTTACCACCGTCAAGACCGACGAACGCACCGGCACCGTCACCGAAACGACCACCAACCCGGATGGTTCCAAAACCGTAGTGGCTACCCAGACCGACGGCACCGTCACGACCACCGAGACCGACTCGGACGGCAACCGCACCGAGACCGTCGACAAGCCGGACGGCTCCTCCACGATCGCTGTCGATCAAAGCGACGGCACGACCGCCTCCGTTACCATCGACGCCACGGGCAAGGTCGATGCGGAAGTCAGCCTGCCTTCCTCCGTGGTCAACGAAGCCCAGCAGACCGGCGAAGCCGTCCCCCTGCCCATCCCGGAGGTGCGGGCGCCTAAAAATACCTCGTCCGCGCCGACCGTCACCGTGAAGACCGGCAGCGCCGGGCCGGTCAGGGTCACGATCCCGGTCGTCGATCCTGTGCCGGGCGACGTGGCGATTCTGGTACGCCCCGATGGCAGCGAGGAGATCCTGAAAACCTCCGTCCCCGTGCCAAACGGCGTGACTGCGGCCCTGCCGGACGGCGCCACGGTGAAGATCGTCGATAACAGCAAGGATTTTTCCGACGTGACCGCTCAGCATTGGGCGGCGGATACCATCGATTTCGTTTCCGCCCGCGAACTGTTTACCGGGACGACCCCGACGACCTTCACCCCGGACGCACCCATGACCCGCGCGATGCTCATTACCGTTCTGGCGCGCTTTGACGGCGCGGACACCGCAGGCGGTTCGACCTGGTATGAAAAAGGC
This sequence comes from uncultured Eubacteriales bacterium, assembly GCA_910586105.1. GTDB lineage: Bacteria > Bacillota > Clostridia > Oscillospirales > Butyricicoccaceae > QXXE01. The sequence goes on from CAJUGU010000004.1 coordinate 60,025, forward strand.
GTTTCCTGGGCGGTCTCGAAGGGCGTCAGCGACGGCAGCGCGCCCGAGCAGAATATCACCCGCGAACAGCTCATCGTGATGCTTTGGCGATATGCGGGTTCGCCCGCCGCAGGCAACACGCTTTCCGGCTTCACGGATGCCGGGAAGGTAAGCGATTACGCGCAGCAGGCCATGAGCTGGGCGGTCGAGAATGGCATTATCAGCGGCTTCGCAGACGGCACGCTTGGCCCTAACGGCGAGGCCAGCCGCGCACAGGTCGCGCAGATCCTGAAGAATTTCATCGCGCAGGGCGTGTAAGGTCGCCCCGCCAGACGCCCGCCGCAACGGTTCGATACCCCCTGCGGCGGGCGTATTTATGAGGTGTTACCATGGGTTTTGCACGCGTCTTGAAGGATCGCGCCGGGAAGCCCTCCGGCTATCGTGAATGCGACGGCGAAGCCGCTTCTCTGCCCGAACAGCAATCCTATCAGGATATTTTCCGTAAGGTCAAGATCGATCTGGCTTCCACCGGAAGTCCCGAACCATGATTTTATCAAAAACCGGCAGCCGTTTATCGGAAAGGCATCCTCCTGCGCGGGGTCCCGCCCGAAGGGTTTCACTGCTTCAATCCGGCCTATATCGGGAACCATCAGGTCATTTATACCCCGTATGAGGATGCAAAGGCCGCATCCCCGGCTGCCTTTGAGGTGTTGGACGACGGCGCCGGCCCTATGTCCCGGAAGGCTACGGCCGGGATGCTGAATTTGTGTATTTTTTCACCTATTCGACCGATACCAGGCATGCGGTCCGGCTGCGGGCTTGTAAAGATCCGGCTGCGTTCTCCCTCCTGACGGATGGTTTCGCGAAAGATCGAGGCCGCGTCTATTTTCAGCGGGTCAACACGAAACTCGCGATCGCAAGCTCCTTTGCCGTGTTGGGCGGCGGTTATGCGCGCGATGAAAAACATGTTTTCTGACGCGACCGTTTGCTGGACGCGGATCCCTCTTCCTTCCAAGTGCTGAAGGACGGGCTTTGCGGAGGATGTCCGCTTCCTTTTCTCCCAGGGCGCGGTCGTGAGTACAAAATAAAGGCGGACGGCCCCGCTTTTCCTTGCATAGCAAAAAGGGCTGGCTCTTATGATTTGCGTCAAATCATTGAGAGTCAGCCTCTTTGTTTCTTTGCGTTATAAAAAACAGCATATCCGGAAGCAAATGGACGCCCTCAGTTTGGCAGCTCCGTCGAGGCTTCCGCCAGCCATTGGCGCACCGTCTGAAGGCTCACTTTGTGGATCCTGGCAATGGTCTCCTCCGGGAATCCGTCTTCTTTCATCTGCAACGCGATCAATTTGGATTGCTTCAGCGCGCCTTTGACCTCGCCTTGCGCTAAGCCCCGCGCTTCGCCTTGCGCTAAGCCTCGTGCTTCGCCTTGCGCTAAGCCCCGTGCTAAGCCCCGCGCTTCCCCTCGCGCTTCCCCTCGCGCCTCGCCGCGCGCTTCGCCGATGGCTTCCCTTTCATCGCCGTATCGCTCAACGGCGTATGCCTGATCAAACAATGTCGTCATGATATCGATAACCTCCTTTTCCCGGCTTTCCAGATAGTCTTTCAGCACATTGGAATCTTTGCAGCTCCGGATCGTTTCCAGTACGGCCTGCTGCGTCCGGCCATAACGGGCGATCTGTTCGTCATATACCTTTGTGAACGTCACGTATTGATTGATAATATCGCCTTCCCGGCCGTCATAAATCACCTTGACCTTAACATCCAGAAACGTATGATCGCCTGCGAAAAATTCGTCAGCCAAGCTGATCCATTCCGGCTGCGTTTTACGGCTCCCGGTATATATCACATATAGTTCCGGTTTCGGCAGCTCGATCCGCTTGCTTCCATAAACATTCAGTCTGTGGCTTTCGATGAATTCCTGCCAGGTGTTCGCCAAATACATGAGGACGCGCACAATGACGTTGATCGTCCATGTGGACTGCGCTTCCAGCAGGATCATGAGCAATGGATGCTTCCGCCCCACGGTGAAGCCTAAATCATTATACAGCTGGTTCAGCAAAACGTTTTTGAGCGTCACGGTCACAATATCCGCTTCCGTGGTCTTTGTATCCTCCGGATGAAGCGCCTGATATAACTGGAACAAATATTTAGGATGTCCAAACAAATCGCAAAAAACGCTGTCTTTTGCGGTTTGCTTTGCCTTTCCGTGCGCATCTGGCGCAGGCAATATCGTCTCGTTCATTTTGTATAGCCACCTTCTTCCGGTTTGAAACATCCGCTGACCGAAATACCGTCAGGCGCTTTGTCTGCTTTTATTATACCATAAAAAATCAGGGCTTACAACCCATTGAACCCCTTGAATGTTCAATATTCAGGGGCTTCACCATGCCGTCAGATTTGCCACTGATAGTAACAAACTGATAACACGGAATCAGGGGCCTTTAATCGTACAGGCCCGCCCGGTCATTGGTGACAAAAACCCGGATCATGTCCATGGACA